>JAOZOL010000060.1 GCA_029933295.1 Desulfobacterales bacterium
AATCGGTTGCAGATGAGTTATTTGGAAACAATAATATTGCTGAAATTTATGGGAAGATGGAAGAAGCGAATTAATTATTAATTTTTTAAGGGAGGAAAATTAACTATGGAATTTTTTGTCGCATGTGCATTCGCTGCTGGTTTTGGTATTGCAATCGCTGCTTTCGGTTGCGGTCTTGGCCAGGGCATGGGTCTGAAAGCCGCTGTTGAAGGTATTGCCAGAAATCCGGAATCATCCGGTAAAGTTACCGTAACAATGTTGATCGGACTTGCTATGATCGAATCTCTGTGTATTTACGCGCTCGTTGTTGCTCTGATTCTGATCTATGCGCATCCTCAGGCCGAAGCTATTGCCGGACTGCTGGGTGTTCACTAAGAACAGCCGCACATAGATCTAAACGAAAAAAGGCCGCAGCCGGGTAACCGGTTGCGGCCTTTTTTCGTAAAAGGACTGAACATCGAACGTCCGACCTGCGACCCCCACGGGGGACCGTGGGAACGAGACAAGACACGGCGGATTACGCTTCGCTAATCCGCCCTACGGGGGCTGTTCACCTTTCACCTTTCACCTTTTACCTTTGACCTTTCACCTCATCAACACTTTTTTCAAAAACTGCCCTGTATACGACGATGGCACCTTTGCAACCGACTCAGGCGTTCCCGTTGCGATCACCCGGCCGCCGTCATCTCCGCCTTCCGGGCCCAGGTCAATGATATAATCGGCATACTTTATCACTTCCAGATTATGCTCAATCACTATCACCGTATTTCCCGAATCCACAAACCGGGTTAATACGGTGAGCAATTTTTTAATATCATCCATATGAAGCCCGGTGGTGGGTTCATCCAGAATATACATTGTTTTCCCGGTGTCCCGTTTCCCGAGCTCCTTGGCAAGTTTCACCCGCTGGGCTTCTCCCCCGGACAGGGTCGTTGCCGGCTGTCCGATATGAATATACCCGAGCCCCACATCAACCAATGTCTGGAGTTTTGTACGAATGCTTGAAATATTTTCAAAAAATTTAAGCGACTGGTTCACAGTCATGTCCAGCACTTCAGCGATATTTTTACCCTTATACCTGATTTCAAGGGTTTCCCGATTATACCGCTTGCCCTGGCATACATCACAGGAGACAAAAACATCGGGCAAAAAATGCATTTCTATTTTAATAATTCCGTCCCCGGAACAGGCTTCGCATCTTCCCCCTTTGACATTAAAACTGAACCGCCCGGGCTTATACCCTCTTTTCCGTGCATCCGGGGTTTTTGAAAATAATTCCCTGATAAACGTGAACACACCGGTATATGTCCCCGGATTTGACCGGGGGGTCCGCCCGATGGGAGACTGATTGATATTAATAATCTTGTCGATATATTCTGTGCCCTTAATCTCCCTGTGTTTCCCAGCCGGCAGCCCGGTGCGGTAAAACCGCTGGGCCAGAAGCCGATAAAGGGTTTCCAGCACCAGGGTTGATTTTCCCGATCCGGACACTCCTGTGACACCGATAAAACAACCCAACGGAAATTCCACATCAATATCTTTTAAATTATTTTCACAGGCCCCTCTGATTATGAGCCTTTCCTTTCCAGGCAGCTTGCGCGTTTTCGGAATGTCAATTTTTTTTGCGCCGGACAGGTATTGACCGGTTAACGAGTTTTTATCTTTTATCAGTTTCTTCGGAATCCCCGAAAACACGACTTCTCCCCCCCGGATACCGGCACCCGGGCCCATATCCACCACATAATCCGCTGACCGGATCGTCTCTTCATCATGCTCCACAACCAGAACCGTATTGCCCAGATCACGCATTTTTGTTAATGTTTCAAGCAATCGTTTATTATCCCGCTGATGAAGGCCGATGCTCGGCTCATCTAACACATAGAGTACCCCGGTTAATTTTGAACCGATCTGGGTTGCAAGCCGGATGCGCTGGCTCTCGCCACCGGAAAGGGTTGCAGCTGTCCTGTCTAAAGTTAAATAGGAAAGGCCCACGTTCTTTAAAAAAATCAGCCGGTCGATGATTTCCCTTAAAATCCGTTTTGCAATCACCGCTTCTTTTCCGGCAAGCGTTATGGTATCAAAAAAATCATAGGCTTTATGAACTGACAGGGCGGCAATCTCTGCAATGGATCTGTCCCCGACTTTAACGGATCGGCTGATTTGATTCAAACGGGTCCCGCCGCATTCATGACAGGGCTTGAAATTCATATACTGCTTGATTTCTTCGCGGGTCTGGTATGAATCCGTATCCACATACCGACGCTCAAGATTCGTAATCACGCCCTCAAACGGTCTTGAAAAATTTAACCGCCGGTTCTTCCGGTGCATGAAAAAAGGAATCTTTTCATCACCCGATCCGTATAACAGCACCTGCTTAAATGAATCCGGCAAATCCTTATAAGGGATATAAATGTCGACATTATAATGGGCTGTCAATGCTTCTAAAAATTCTGCGAACTGGACGGAATTACGATTTGCCCAGGGCCGAACGGCCCCTTCCCGTAACGACAGGTCCTTTGACGGCACGATTAAATCCGGATCAAATTCGGTTGTCGCCCCCAGCCCGTCACATTTCGGGCATGCCCCATGGGGAGAGTTAAATGAAAAGCTTGCCGGTGTCAGTTCGGGATAACTGATACCGCAATGAATACAGGCTGCTTTTTCGGAAAAAAGGATTGAATCTTTAATTTTTCCAGCTTTATCCACCACATCCACCGTGACCACGCCTTCTGACAGAGAACTTGCCAGTTCCAGGGAATCTGCCAGACGATTTCTCATTTTTTTCTTTATAACCAGCCGGTCCACGACCACATCAATGGTGTGCTTTTTATTTTTGGAAAGCTTGCCGACCGTATCAATTTCCCTGATTTTACCATCGACCTTCACCCGGGCGAATCCATCCCGCTTTAACCGCAAAAACAGACTATCATGACTCCCCTTTTGATCGGACACTAATGGTGCCAGGATAATAATCCGGGTTCCTTCCGACAATGTCATCACAGAATCGATAATCTGGTCCACTGATTGAAAGGTGATGGGCCGGCCGCATTTATAGCAATAAGATATTCCGGCCCTTGCAAAAAGAAGCCGAAGGTAGTCATAAATTTCGGTGACGGTTCCAACAGTTGACCGTGGATTATGGCTGGCACTTTTCTGTTCAATGGCAATGGCCGGCGACAGGCCTTCAATCAGGTCCACGTCAGGCTTTTCCATGCGTTCAAGAAATTGCCGGGCATAGGTTGACAAAGACTCCACATACCGGCGCTGGCCCTCCGCATACAAGGTGTCAAAGGCAAGGGTTGACTTGCCGGAGCCTGAAAGCCCGGTTACGACAATAAATTTATTTCTTGGCAGTTCAACATCAATATTCTTTAAATTATGCTGCCTTGCTCCTCTGATTATTATTTTATCCGATTCCATTATATTATATCAAGCCGGCCCCCTGCTTGTTTCAATCTGATATGCCGCCTGGCCGGCTGCCAGTTTAATCGCTTCGATAAGGCTTCCCGGATCAGCGATACCTTTACCGGCAATATCGTAAGCAGTACCGTGATCCACGGATGTTCTGATGATGGGCAGACCCAGCGTCGTATTGACGCCGTCTGAAAAATGAATCATTTTAAACGGAATCAGTCCCTGATCATGGTACATGCAGACCACTGCATCCCATGAACCGTTCAGGGCCTTGTAAAAAATGGTATCCGGCGGATATGGCCCGGACACATCAATATCTTCAGCCTTTGAACGGGTAACAGCCGGCTCTATGATTCGACGCTCTTCATCTCCAAACATCCCTGCCTCCCCTGAATGGGGATTTAAACCGGCCACAACAATTTTCGGCCTTTTGATCCCAAATCGATCCCTTAAGGAATTATCCGTAATTTTAATGATAGTTATAATCTTTTCAATGGTCAGTGAAACCGGAACCATTGCCAGGGGAATATGAATCGTAACAAGCACCACCCGCAGCCTGGAGCCTGCCATCATCATGGCATAGTCGTTTGTACCGGTCCGGTCCGCCAGCAGTTCGGTATGACCGTGATACCGGCTTTTTGCCAGTTTCATGGCGGTTTTATTGATGGGGCACGTTGCTATTGCAGCTATATCACCGTTTAATGCCTTATCAATGGCAGTGGTGATATACTTTTCCATGGCTTTTCCGGTCTTCTCAGTGGGCCTGCCCCATGAAATGAAAGAAGGGTTTATATTTGAAACATTCAATACATCAATGCAGCCGGGTTTATAGGCGCCGGCACCCGGGGAGTTCACCGTTACAAATAAATGCGGACTGCGCGTAATCAGCCGGGCATGTTCAAGAACCTGCACATCACCGATCACCAGGGGTCTTGCAATATCATAGACCTCGGGCTGATTCAGCGCCAGGCAAATCAGCTCAGGGCCGATTCCCACCGGATCACCCATTGTAATTCCCACTATGGGCCGGTTATCGTTCACTGGCAGTACGCTCTCTTTTTTGTTTAAAACCAACGAGATTTACCGGGAAAAAATATAATCATATCCTTTCCTCATAAAAATTTTTATATGGAATAAAAACAACTTATTTTGAGGCCTTTGATGAGATAATCTCACTGATTTTCTGGGATAATTCCTGGATACCGAACGGCTTTTGGATAAAACCGCTGCATCCCCGTTTCATTATAGACGATGCCTGACCGTTAATGCTGTAGCCGCTGGAAAGAAGAACTTTTATTTCTGAATCAATTAATTTTAATTGATCAAATATTTCTCCCCCGCCCATTCCCGGCATAATCAGATCAAGAATCACCATATCGATCCGGCCTTTTTGCTTTTGATATATATCAAGCGCTTCCTTGCCGTCACTGGCGGTAATCACATCATAACCCAATACCCTAATCATTTCCTCTGCAACATTGATAATCATTTCTTCATCATCCACCAGCAGTATCGTCCCCTCCCCTTCAACAATCTCTTCATTCACGACTATTTCAGGTACTACGGCTTTAGATGATGCGGGCAGAAATATATTAAATGTCGTGCCCTTGCCTTTTTCACTGTAAACTGAAATAAACCCATCATGATTTTTAATAATGCCGTAAGCGGATGCAAGGCCCAGGCCGGTCCCGCGATCCCGTTGCCGGGTCGAAAAAAACGGTTCAAAAATTCTTTTCCGTGTGGCCTCATCCATGCCGCAGCCGGTATCGGTGACCGATATTTTAATATATTTTCCAGGAGGAAGATCATAGGGGGATGTCCGATCCTTGCCCAGGTTTTCATTGCCTGTTCGAATATACAAATCTCCGCCCTCAGACATGGCATAGGATGCGTTGACATACATATTCAACAATACCTGCTCAATCTGCCTTTGATCAACTTCCGCGGTCAAAAGATTCTCATCAAAATCTTCATGAATAACGATTTCCCTTCGGGTCCGGCCAAACATATTATTTTGTTGTTTGATAAGTTTATTGATATCTGTCGGTTTAACCTCATATTTTCCGCTTTTGGCAATACCAAGCAGTTGCCGGCTTAAACCTGCCGCCCGATCGACATATTCCTCTATTTCCTTTAAATGTTTTAAACCTGAATCAGATTGTTTTTTGTTCAACTTCAATAATGAAAGACGGCCCTGAATTCCCATCAATAGATTATTAAAATCATGGGCCACGCCCCCGGCTAACGTTCCCAGAGATTCCATTTTCTGTGCCTGCTGCATGTGCCACTGATATCTCTTGGCCTCGGTAATATCCCTTACGATGACAAGGGTTCCGGCAAGTTCGCCTGAATGATCCAGATAGCGGGAAGCACTGAGGCTGACGTCTAAGAGCCGGCCGTCTTTTGTATAGCGCTGGGTTTCATAGCCTTTAATGGGATGATCCAGGTCAAGTACTTTATTGATTAATTTAGAAAATGATGCTTTTAACGGTTTGGGGATATATGCTATTTTTTCATTTTTCATCTCTTTAAGGGTCCAGCCAAAAATATGTGTAAAGGCAGGATTGATAAATTTAACTTTTAATTCAATGTCCAATAAAACAATTGCGTCTGCTGAAGAATCGAGCAATGACTGATAGAGTTCCTCGGCTTCATGAGCTTCATTGTATAGTTGCCGGTATCGGACTCTGCTTCTTTTCAGCGCATCTTCGGCTTTCTTTTGCTGGGTGATATCCCTGAATTCAGCCACCCGGACTTTCTTTCCTTGAAAAGGAATACTTTTAGCATGAACCTCAACCGGAAATTTAGTCCCGTCTTTTTTCAAGACCATGGAATCATAAGGCCTCTCATCATTGGATTGAATTTTTTGCCTGGCTTTTTTTCTATATTCCTCTGCACACAATTCAAACCCGTCCATTCCGATCAGTTCATCGTAAGCATAACCCGTAAGCCTGCTCATTTCCGTATTGCAATCAATAATACGCCCTTTTTCATGAATAAAAACACCGTTAAAAGATGCTTCATTCAACTTACGAAACCTCTCCTCGCTCTCCCGTAATTTATTTTCTATTGCCTTGCGCTCCGTAACATCCCGGCCAATGCCCCTGAAACCGATCGGGTTACCGTTGTGGTCCCTGATCAAATATGCTGACATCTCGACATTTACAGACTTACCGTCTTTGGTAAAAATTTCATAATCCGTAATTTTGGCAGGCTCACCGGTCGTAAAAATCCGGGAAAAAATTTTGTACATGCGCTGCGCAGATTCAGGGCTGGCATATTCCCGGTTGTTTTTCCCCATTAATTCGTCTGAAGAATAACCGAAAATTTTGGATAATGCAGGATTGAAATCAGTAAAGTTTCCTTTTAAGTCCACTTCAAAATACATCTCATCCATGGAGTCAAAAATGGTCTGAAAGCGCTCTTTACTGAAATGCATCTCGGTCGGGTTCCCATCCAGCGAGCTGACTTTTTCGGTCAGCTGATCAATTTGCTGTTTTGATTTCTCTTTACCGGATTTTTCAGACATTTGAAAATCTCCGCTTGAAGTGAAGTGAATGAAGACAGCTTTTAATGCATGCTATACTAAAGTATAATAGCCTTAACAGATTGTCAAGAATAGCGGAATAACCCAAAACCACCGCCTGAAAAAAGTCAGGGCTGTTTCGGTTGACTGGCGGCTGTTTTTTTCAATAACTTCAGGGCAGAAAATTTAAGTCCAACACTATTTAAGTACAATCAGCGCATCAACCGCAACAGGATCGGCACCGGAAATGATAATCGGGTTAATGTCTATTTCTTTTATCGCATCATGAATAAACGGTAGTTTGCTCAAGGTTGATAGAATTTCAGACAAGGCTGTCGTGTTCACTGCCGGCATTCCCCGGTATGGTAAAAGCAATTTATTGTTTTTAATATCACTGACCATGGCCTCTGATTCCGTATCGCCCAACGGGGCAACCCGGTATGTAATATCATTAAATGCTTCGGTAAAAATCCCGCCCACACCGAATGCCGCGCAATGGCCGAATTGTTCATCCCAGGTGACCCCGGCAAGAAACTCTCGCTGACCTTTTATCATTTCACCGATCAAGACCGGCACCGTCTGCCCTGCGGACTTCTGTATGGCATCATACGCTTTCATTATATCATCTGAAGCCTGAACATTTAAATAAACCAGGCCCTGCTCCGTTTTATGCATGAGTGATGGGTCGCATGCCTTAACGACTACCGGAAAGCCTATTTCATTTGCGGCTTCTACGGCCTTATCCACACTATTAACAAGCAGCTCATTCGGCACCGGTATGCCATAGGATGCGAGCAGTTGTTTAGCGGCATATTCATCAAGTGCGGTCTGATTGTTTTTTCTTGCTGCCCTTAAAATTTGAATTGCCGTGTCTTTTGGTTTTAACTCCGCTGGTGACACATACGATTTTCTCTCGCAAATGTTTTTATATCTTACAAGGGTTGCAATGGCACGGGCCGCTTTTTCCGGTGAATCAAACACCGGAATATCGTTATCTTCGTATTCTTTTGTATATTGATCAGATCTATCAAAAAAAGAAGAGATGATCATTGGAAAATTGTTTTTTGATGGAAGCTGAACCGAATCGGTTAAATCCCGGATCGAGTCCTCTAAGAATTCCTCCAGCGACATTCCCGGCAAAATATCTGAAAAATGTGGATAGACCGCCGTGAGAAAGCCGGTGGACATGGCACCGTGCAACACTATCCCGTCCACCTCACCGCTTTTGATCACAAGATCGGGAATCTTTTCCGTCATAACCTTCATATCCAGTGCAAAGGTGAGATCCACCGGATTACCGCACGGAGCATGGGGCGGAATTATTGGTTTGATTTTTTCCTGTAAATTTTTGGAAAAAGGCGGCATCACACATCCGTTGGCTTCACAGGTATCGGCAATGGCAGACCCGGGGCCACCGGAATTGGTGATAATACCGATCCGGTTACCTTTAATCTTTGGCTGTGTGGCTAATGCCCATCCCAACCCATACAAATCCTCCACGGAATATGCGCGAATGACCCCCGCCTGTTTAAAAAGGCCTTCATAGAGATAATCTTTGCCGGCCATGGCACCTGTATGACTCAACCCTGCCCTTCCCCCGGCTTCGGAACCGCCGACGTATTGAGCGACGATCGGCTTGTGTGGCGTGATCCTGCGTGCGACACTTAAAAATCGCTTTACATCACGAATGCTTTCAATATACATGGAAATTGCAGATGTATGCTCGTCTTCTCCTAAATATTCCAGCACGTCAACGATATTCACATCCGCTTCATTCCCTACACTCACCGCCTTGCTTAAACGGATGCCGCGCTTTTTTAAATATTCAACCGTCTGGGCCACATAGGTCCCGCTTTGTGATATCAGGCCGAGTTTGCCTGCTTTTCCTGTTATCGGTGAAACCGAAGTGTTTAATGAAATGTCACGATTGACGATCCCCATGCAATTGGGCCCCACAAAGCGTATGCCGTATTTTTTTGCTATATCTTTAAGCTGCTCTTCCAGTTTTACGCCGCCTGAACCGGCTTCCTTGAACCCTGCGGTAATTATTATGGCGAATTTTGTTCCGATCTTTCCAAACGCTTCAAACACCGGCAGTAAAAACTTTGCCGGAAGTACAAACATTGCCAGGTCAGGCGCTTCAGGCAAATCAAGGGGAGATGCATATGCCTGATGGCCCAGCACAATTTTTTCCGTGGGATGAACCGGAAAAAATTTACCGGCAAACCCGTCCTTTAAAATACTTAACGCATGCATGGTGCCCATTTTTATGGGATTATTGCTGGCGCCGACAATGGCGATTGATTCTGGATTCATTAATGAATGAAAAAAAGATCGGGTCATGGTAAACACCTCCGCAAAGATTTAAAATCAGATTAACAGAAAGAATGACGTTATCAGGGATGAAAAAGGGATGCAATACAAAAAAACGAACGATCGTTCTTTTTTAATTATTCAAAACCAATCCGTTATATTTTTTCCTGATATGTATTTTTCTTGACAAAATGAGCGATGTTCAATAGGTTGAGCATTGTTCAAAACAAAATATTCATATCACCCATTAATTAATAAGGAGGCCACCATGTATGATTTTCTGCTAACCCGGGAAGAACAAGAGTTAAAAAAAGAAGTACGTGAATTCACCCGCGAGGAGATTTCTGGTAATTTCTTAAGAAAAATGGATAAAAATGAAATCACCTACCCCCGTGAATTTGTGGAAAATCTGGCGGCAAAAAATCTGCTTGGAATCCGGTTTCCCAAAAAATACGGGGGCCGTGAAATGGGCTGGGTGGCTGAAGTCGCAGCCTTCGAGGAAATCGGATGCTTAGGGATAGCTTTGGGTTGCGCCTTTGCCATGCCGTCTATTGTCGGGGAAGCATTGAATGTTTTCGGCACGGAAGAACAAAAAGAAAAATATTTAAAGCCCTACTTAGAAGGAAAACTGGTGGCGGCGGAAGCCTTGACCGAACCACGCGGCGGGTCTGATTTTTTCGGCGCCATGACAAAAGCGGAACTTCATGGTGATCATTTTATTTTAAACGGCATGAAACGCTTTGTGGTCGGCGCTGAGGGTGCAGACTTCTTTCTGGTTTACTGCCGGACCAATTTTGACGAAACAGCGCATAAATACAGCCGCCTCAGTCTCCTGATCGTCGACAAGGGTCCAGGCGTTGAAACGGAATACCTGTACGGTCTTATGGGTTGTCGCGGCGGCGGAACCGGACGGCTGGTATTTCGGGATGTGAAAGTGCCCAAAGAAAACCTGGTGGGCGAACTGCATGGGGGTGCATTATGCTTTCATCAAATGATGATTCCCGAACGATTGACATCCGCTGCCGGCTGCCTTGCCTCCTGGGGCGCACTGGATCTGGCCGTTCGTTATTCCAACCGGCGCCGGGCCTTTGGCAAAGAAATTCGAAAATATCAGGGCGTCAGCTTCAAGATAGCAGACTCCATCACCCAGCTGGATGCTGCCCGGGGTCTCACCTATATGGCAGCCAAGGCTGTCGACAATAATTATGCAAATGTCCGGCGTCTGGTCAGCGAAGCCAAGCGCTTTGCCACTGAGGCGGCCTGGGATGTGGTGAACAATTCCATGCAGATCATGGGCGGTATCGGATATACGGATGTCTACCCCATTGAACGGGCACTTCGCGATCAGCGACTGGCCATGATATGGACCGGCACCACCGAGATCATGAACCTCATGATTCAGCATGAATATAACAATCAGATCCTCGACCCATCCTATGACCGCCGGATCATGGAAGATGATGCAACAAATCCGGATATTACCGAACGATGCTTTACGGATGAAGACATGATGGATGTTTTTGACGGAAAAATCAAAAATGCCTGAAAACAATCTGCAAAGCTTAAAAAAAAACGAGCGCGACTCACGGCGGAAACTCATTCTCGGTGCGGCGCTGACGCTTTTTGCTATAAAAGACTTTCGAAGCGTAACGGTCAGGGAGATTGCAAAACAAGCCGGCGTCAGCATCGGGACCATTTATAATTATTATCCCAACCTCACGGAATTATTTTTAGGTGTTTTTTTAAAATATACCCAGGAGATGACACGACTCCTTGACGATATGCACAAAGACTGCCCGCCGTCACTTGAAAATCTCTGCATATTCTATATAACCTATCTCAATAAAAACATGACCTTTTACCAGATGATGAGCCATTTTATGCTGGGCGGTGACATGTCGGCACAAGCCACTCAAAAGCTTGATGAAAACATGACGCAATTGATGAACCACCTGGAGAATGCTGTCCAAAGAGCGGGCACAAAAGATGACTCCAGACTGACCGCCCATGCTCTTTTTTCAGCTTTAAACGGCATTATGATCAGCTATGCCCGCTATCCCGGCAGAACCGATGATGAAATCCGACGACATACCTTAAGGCTTGCCGGAATTATTGCGGGT
>JAOZOL010000061.1:0-9851 GCA_029933295.1 Desulfobacterales bacterium
GCGCTTGCAACCTATAATGCGGATACCAAGGTCGGGTTTCCCAACACCGGGTATTATCTGCCGGTAATATATTCACTTTTCGGAATTAAGGTTGAAACCCTTGAAGATTTGCAGGAACCCATGGAAATCGCAAGGGGGCTTCTTCCCCCTCATATTAAGAATAAAAACTGGCTTCCTTTCCTGGGCCCTCTTCTGGACGCAGGCATGGCCGGTATCATATCCTATGAAGTCATAGAGGCGCTCAGGTATCTGAATGAGCCTGATTTTTATCTTCATGCCGAAGATCCGGATATTGAGAACGGAAAACTCTGGACAGGTGCTGCAGACGATACGATTTTCAGGAAAAGAGGGGTTGAGTTTGTTGATGGCTCAGCGCCTGGTTTTGCGGCCATCGTTGGTTCAGCGCCTGATCCCGAAATAGCCAAGATGATCATTGAAGATTACCAGAAAAGGGGTCTTTACATGTTTTGTGCGGCAAACCATAACGGCACTACGGTGATCGAGCAGCTTATTGAAGCCGGTGTGCAGGTTGGCTGGAGTACACGAATCGCATGTTTCGGCCCGGACATTTCATCTGCGGTTTTTGCATTGGGATTTGCAAACCGGGTTGCCATGGCTTTTGGCGGTGTTGAGCCGGGCGATTATAAAAAGATTCTTTTGTACAACAAAGACAGGGTATTTGCATTTGTCAATGCCCTGGGTGATGTTGGAACCGAGTGGGGCGTTGCTGCTGCAGGATGTGTAAACTGGGGTTTCCCCACCATCGCCGATACCGACATTACTCAGATTCTTCCTACTGGTATTTGTACATACGAGCATGTTGTGGCCCCTGTGGCCTATGAAGATATGTGTGCAAAATCGGTTGAAGTCCGTGGACTCAAAACCCTTGTTTCCGATATTGATATTCCCTGTTCATTTGGCCCGGCTTATGAGGGTGAGCGGGTAAGGGGCGCGGATCTTTATTGCCAGATGGGTGGAGGCAAGACCCAGTGTACCGAGCTTTGCAAGAGGGCCGAGATGAACGAAATCGAGGACGGCAAGGTAATAATAGTTGGAAAGGATATCTGTGATATCAAAGAAGGCGACACGCTGCCCCTTGGTATTTATGCCCAGGTTGCCGGTCGTGAATTCCAGACTGATTTTGAACCTATTATCGAACGCCAGGTCCATCATCTGGTTAACTATATCCAGGGCATTATGCATATCGGTCAAAGGGATATTTCCTGGGTTCGTGTTGGCAAGGCTGCGGTTGAAAAGGGATTTAGTTTAAAAGATATTGGTGTTGTCTTACATGCCAAGTTCCATCAGGATTTCGGCAATATTTTAGACAAGGTACAGATTACACTTTACACAAAAAAAGCAGATGTTGACAAACTTACCAAACGTGCACGGGCTGAATATAAGCTGCGTGATGAGCGTGTCGAGAAAATGACCGATGAAGGCGTTGATATTTTTTATTCCTGCACATTATGCCAATCCTTTGCCCCCAATCATGTATGTTCCGTCAGCCCTGAAAGAACCGGTCTTTGCGGCGCATATAACTGGATGGACTGCAAAGCATCCTATGAAATCAACCCCACGGGTCCCAACCAGCCCATTGAAAAGGGCGAATGTATCGATCCTGTTTTGGGTCAGTGGAAAGGTGTTAACGATTTTGTTTTCAAGGCATCCCGTGGTGCTGTCACCCATTACAATTTCTACTCTATGGTTATCGATCCCATGACAACCTGCGGGTGCTGTGAGTGCATTGCTGCCATGCTGCCGTCCTGTAATGGTGTTATGACGGTGAGCAGGGATTATGCAGGAGAAACCCCATGTGGAATGAAGTTTACAACCCTTGCCGGTGTTATGGGCGGCGGGGCACAATCTCCTGGATTCGTCGGCCATTCAAAATACAATATTACCCAGGGTAAGTTTATTACGGGTGATGGCGGACTGGCCCGTATGGTCTGGATGCCCAAGATATTGAAGGAAGAGATCAAGGAGCGCATTGAAAAACGTGGTAAAGAGATTGGCGTTCCGGATTTGTACGATATGATTGCCGATGAAACCGTGGGTGTTACGGAAGAGGAAATTTTGCCGTTTCTCCAGGAAAAAGGACATCCGGCATTGAGCATGGATCCTCTTATCGGCTGATATTAAAATTATTATTGACGGGGCCGGAGCATCGGTTTTGATGCCGTTGCTCCGACCCGTCATTGCTTTAACGGTACAGATTAGATTAAAATATAATTATTTAAGGAGACAAAAATGGCACTAACCGGTATACAGATATTTAAGCTCCTTCCCCAGACCAACTGCAAGGAATGTGGTGTTCCGACATGTCTTGCATTTGCGATGAACCTGGCCTCCGGCAAGGCGGAACTGGACGCTTGCCCTTATGTTTCGGATGAGGCGCGGGAAAAACTGGCGGAAGCGTCAGCGCCTCCGATTCTTCCGGTGAAAATCGGTAACGGGGTCCGCAAGTTCACGGTGGGCGGTGAGACCGTCATGTACAGACATGAGAAAACATTTTATAATCCCACAGCAATTGCCTGCAAAGTCAGTTCTGATATCAAAGACAAGGATTTAAAGGCAAAACTGGCCGCATGGAATGCCTTTCAGTACGAGAGGGTCGGTTTTAACCTTCGACCGGAACTGGTTGCGGTTGAAGATGCGGGTGATGCAAAGGCATTTGCAAAAGTTGCTAAAACCATTGCTGAAACATCCGAGTTTAATCTGATTTTGATGTCGGATAATATTGATGCGATGAAGGCCGCTGTTTCCGCAACTGCTTTTAAAAATCCGTTAATTTATGCGGCAACGGAAGCTAATGTGGATGATTATGGTGCTTTGGCAAAAGACAATGATTTGCCCCTGGCTGTTAAAGCCGATTCGGTTGAGGCGTTAATTCCTTTAACTGATAAACTGGTCGGCATGGGTATAAAAAAATTGGTGCTTGATTCCGGATCACGGGAAATAAAACAGGCATTTGAAGATCAGGTTGGTATGCGCAGGGCAGCACTAAAGTCCGCTAACCGCTCAGTTGGTTTCCCGACAATTACTTTCCCCTGTGAGATGGCTTCTAATATAGATATGGAAACATTGATTGCTTCTATGTTTATTGCCAAATATGGGGCAATCACGGTGTTGTCTGATTTTACGACTGAATCATTATTCCCGCTTTTGCTTGAACGGCTTAATATTTTTACAGATCCACAGCGTCCCATGACAGTTACCGAGGGTATCTATGAAATCGGAAATCCGGATGAAAATTCACCGGTTGTGGTCACAACCAATTTTGCATTGACCTACTTTATTGTTTCCGGTGAAATTGAGGGGAGCAAGGTTCCTACCTGGTTGTTGATAAAAGATACTGAAGGGTTGTCTGTTTTAACTGCATGGGCAGCTGGAAAATTTGCCGGTGATGATGTGGGTATGTTTGTCAAAAAATGCGGTATTGCCGAAAAAGTAAAAAATAAAGAACTGATTATTCCCGGATATGCAGCCGCCATTGTCGGTGAAATTGAAGAAGAGCTTCCGGACTGGACCATAACGGTCGGTCCGAGAGAAGCGCCGCATTTGCCGGCATTTTTGAAGGCAAAATAAATAATAATAACGAATTAAATTGTTTGTTGACGTCGTATGGCAGCATGATGTATCTGTTAAGCCAATGGGGGTTAACATCAATTAAAACAAATGGAGGCAGAAAGATATGTTATGTCTTGGTGAAAGTTTAAATGTCATGTCCAAAAAGATCGGCGCTGCGTTTAAAGCAAGAGACCCGAAGCCGATCCAGGAGGAAGCCCTTTTCCAGAAAAAACAGGGTATGGACTATATTGACATTAATCTCGGACCGGCTAAAAAGGACGGGCCGGAATTGATGCCGTGGGTCATTCAGACGGTTCAGGAAGTCGTGGATGATATTCCCCTTATACTGGATACTTCAAATATTGAGGCGATTGAAGCCGGGCTTAAAGTATATAAGGCAACAGAAAAAGCGCCCTTGATCAATTCAATCATGTGCCGGGTGGAACGATATGAAAAGATGATTCCGCTGGCAGCCGAATATAACGCGGATTTTATCGCATTAATGTGGGGCCCGGAAGGCTTGCCTCGTGATGAGAACGAACGCGCGGCGCTTTGCGTGGAATTATTGTATGCAGCCAACGAAGCCGGTATTGAAAATGACCGGATCTGGGTGGACGGGATTGTCACCCCGGTAAATATCCAGCAGCAACAGAGTGTCAGTCTCCTGGAATTCCAGAAAATGCTTCCAGATATTGCACCGGGTGCAAAAAGCACCTGTGGTTTGTCCAACGTTTCCAATGGCCCCCCTGTTCACCTGCGTCCTATTCTGAACTCAACATTTATGGTCATGCTGGAAAGATATGGCATGTACTCGGTAATTTCAGACCCTCTGGACGAAAAATTAACAGCTATTGCCAAGGGAAAAAGACAGGATATCGTTGATGTGGTTCATGCAGCCATGGACGGTAATGCACCTGATATCAGCAGTCTTTCCAAAGAATTGGCGGATTATGTCAAGACCGTTGATGTTATTCTTGGACGGACGCTTTATTCTGATTCATGGCTGGAGCTGTAATATCCAATTTGAATTAATATGAATATGATAGACCTCACTCTGGAACCAGGGTGAGGTCTTTTTTTTTAAACGGAGCAGATTTTATGGCACGGGTAGATGATTATTTTAACGCAAAAAAGATTGTCGTTGAAAAGCTTGTCAAGACATCCATTTCTGATATTGTTAAACATTCAGGATTTACATTAAGTAATGCGCAAACATTTCATATCCCTTTTTTAAATCGTACATACCGGGTCAGGTATCCTGATTTTGAATTTACAGATGATGGTGACAGCAAAAAAGAGGTCCCCATCCAGGAACAGGTGCTGATTTTGCATTATATGAGCGCTGCAAAGTCAGTTTTGCCGACCGGTAACTGGATTGCATATCGGGAGATACCCGGGGCGTCGTTCTATTTTTCTGCGTTTGTGCAGCGGGCCATCGATCCGTTAAAGAAAGTGTTCGGTAATAATATTGACGGGTTGGCAACTGCCGCACCAAAAATCAATGGAAAGCCGATTGATATCGGTGATGCCGCATTTGAGTTCCGGGTTTTTCCTAAGGTCCCCTTGCAGATGATTATTTATCAAGGAGATGAAGAGTTTCCCCCTGAAGCCAATATTCTTTTTGATGCAACCGCCGGAGAATTTCTTTCTCCGGAAGATGCAGCCTGGCTGGCCGGCATGGTGGTGTACCGGTTAATGGCATTAGTGCCGCGTCAACTCTGAACTGACGCATATTGCTTGTTCTTTTTCGCGCCTGCATCGTTACGACTTGAGTCGCGTAGCCCACTATGCTCCCCAAGTCGCGCCTTGCAGGCACAAAAAATTACGGCGCAATCTTGCGCCATTTCATCCTTGACGAGACACTATGCAGGGAACAATGAATCCCATAGTAATTTTTAAATTAGTCTGGTAGGGCGGATTAGCGAAGCGTAATCCGCCGTATGTGAATGTTTACAAAATAATTTAGCGTTTATGGGAGTTTATCCCCGCCGGATTTCCGATCAGTGTTTTGCCCGGGTTTATTGAGATCGTACATTCAAGAAAGCCGAGACATCATCAAGAGGCAGTTTATGTCGTCTGGTACTCACTCATTGAAAGGCCGTAAGACATTCAAAAGTACAGCGTTCATCATTCTGATGTTTTTGGGTTGCCTGGCTGTTTATTCAAATACTTTTCATGCACCGTTTGCCTTTGATGATTATCCGTTTATCCTTAACAATAAGCCTGTTCACATAACGGAGATTTCGTTTGATAGTCTGGCCGGAGCTGCCTGTGAGGGTAAGGCCCGGCAACGTCCCCTGTCTAACATCAGTTTTGCCTTTAATTTTTATTTTGGCAATTATCAGCCATTCGGTTATCATGTTGTTAATATTTTTATCCATTTATTGTCCGGTATTTTTCTTTTTTTTCTTATCCGCCAGACCCTTGTTCTGCCTTTTCCGTTTCATGATAAGAATACGGTTTGCTCCTCTTTAACTGGTATTTCGCCTTTTAATCTGGATATTGCAGCGTTTTTTGCCGTATTGGTCTGGCTGGTTCATCCCATCCATGTTGAATCCGTTACCTATATCTGCCAGCGCATGACCAGCATGGCCGGCCTGTTTTATATTCTTGCCCTTTTGTTTTATGTTAAGGGTCGTTTGACGGTTCAGGCAAATCCGAAAAGCAGTGTCACCGCAGGGTTATTTTTTCTTGGCTGTCTGGTTAGCGGAATGCTTTCCATTGCCGCTAAACCAAATGCCGCCACAATTCCTGTCATGATTTTTTTCTATGAATGGTTCTTTTTTCAGAATTTAAGCACAGACCGGATCAAACGCCGTTTCGTGTGGATTGGCGTGGCGGCAATTGTTTTTTGTATTTTTTGTTTTATATTTCTTGGAAATACCCCGATTGACAGAATTCTGTCTGCCTATACCCATAGGGATTTTACGTTATTCCAGAGGGTGCTTACGGAGTCCCGGGTGGTGCTGTATTATATCAGTCTGATTTTTTTTCCCTATTATGGCAGATTTAATCTGGATTATAATTATCCGCTTTCTGATGCGTTAATAGCGCCGCCTACAACATTTTTGGCCATGCTCGCGATTGTAGGCCTTTTTAGCATTGTTGTTTATTCAGCACGACGTGACCGGTTTGTCGTATTTGGAATACTCTGGTTTTTAACAAACCTGGCGATTGAATCATCTGTAATCGGACTTGAAATTATTTTTGAACATAGAACATATCTGCCGTCCATGTTTTTTATTCCTGTGGTGGTGCTGCTGTGTTTTCGATATATCCGCTCCGGATGGGTAGTGATGGGACTGCTATGCCTGCTGATTGTAATAGAATCTGTCTGGACGTATCAGCGAAATGAAATCTGGCAGGATGGCGTCAGCCTTTGGGATGACTGTATTCAAAAATCACCCCAAAAAGCACGGCCCCACTACAATCTGGGGTGTGCGCTGGTGAAACAAAATTTAAATGATAAAACGATTAAAGCATTTGAAAAAGCAGTCCAGTTGAACCCGGATTTTTCCACCGCACATTACAATCTGGGATATGCCATGGCGCAGAAACAGATGTATGATCAGGCGATTGTTCATTTTAATAAGGCATTAACACTTGATCCTGATTATGCCCAAGCCCATAATAATCTTGCCAATGCATTGTCTAAAAATGGACGACGGCCGGATCTCGCGTTAAAACATTACCGGTTGGCTGTAAAATTAAAGCCCGATAATGCCGAGTTCCATACCAATCTGGGTGCGGAACTTTTTTCCCGGGGCAGTGTCAATGAAGCGATTACGCATTATCAAAAGGCGCTTGCCCTGGCACCAAGCAATGTAAAAATCCTCAATCGTCTGGGATATGCTCTGTTTTGTCAGGGGAACTTTGACAAGGCCATGTTATATTATCTAAAGGCATTGGATCTGGCACCGGACAATGCGGAAACACTTGGTAAAATAGGGGATGTTTTATTAAAAGAAAATCGTATTGATGATGCGATTGATTATTATATCAAAGCATTGAAAATTAATCCAACAGATGCCCAGTCTCATTATAATTTGGGTATTGCATATTATCAGATCGGGGAGAAAGCCTTGGCCATTTACCAAATAAAAGAGGCGAAAAAAATTTCTCCAAACCTTCTACCACCTGAATTTATGCAAAAATAGTCACATAAACAAGGAGAATTGAAATGACCCAACCCCAACTGCCTGAAATCGGAAAAATATCGCCTGAAGTATTTGATCATATTATCTTTCCGCATTTGGGCAAAAAAGATGAGCGCGTCCTTGTCGGTCCCAGGAACGGCGTGGACACAGGGATCGTTGATTTAGGCGGCGGCAAGGTAATGGTGACAACAACCGATCCTGTTTTTATTGTTCCTGAATACGGATTTGACCGCGCGGCATGGTTTGCCGTTCATATCCTTTTATCTGATGCCGTGACATCCGGATTGAAGCCGGATTACATATCCATTGATCTTAATCTTCCGTTAAAAATGAAAACTGAAGAGTTTGCCCAGATGTGGAGGACAATGGATGAGGAATTTACAAAAATGAATATAGCCGTAATAAGCGGCCATACGGCCAAGTATGCGGGTGTAGATTATCCCATGGTCGGCGGTGCAACGGTGATTTGTATCGGTGATAAGGACAAGTATGTGGGCCCGGATTTTGTCACGGAAGGTGATGATATCATCATCACCAAGGGGGCTGCGATTGAATCGACAGGGTTGTTTGTGGCCGGCGTTCCGCAGATCATTGAAGCGGCACTGGGAAAAGCTTTTTTAAAGGATACCGAAAATATTTTTTGGCAAATGAGCGTTGTTGAAGATGCATTAACGGCAGTCAGCGTGGGCGTAAGGGACAACGGCGTAACCATGATGCACGATGCTACGGAATGCGGCGTCTGGGGCGGGCTGTTTGAAATTGCAAACTCGGCGGGAAAGGGATTGAGGATAGATAAAGAAAAAATTCCGGTTCATCCCAATGTGAAAAAGGTCTGTGAATTGTTTAAGATCGACCCTTATTGTTCGATCAGTGAAGGAACGCTTCTCATTGCATGCAAAGATCATAAATCCGGTAAAGTGATTGAAAAACTAAAAGAAAAAGGGATTACATCTGCTGTTATCGGTAAGGTCATGGAAAAAAATTACGGTATTAAGGTTATTGAGAACCATAAAGAAAAAGTTCTCGTACATCCGGTTGTTGATCCGTTCTGGCAGGCGTTTGACAGGGCATTAAAACGCGTAAAGATGGCTTCGTAAAAATTAAGCATGCAGTTCCAAGCCAAGATCATCCATTAACCGGATATCATCTTCCGGCTTCCGGCCTTTTATGGTGAGCAGATCACCGACAATCATGCCGTTTGCCCCTGAAAGAAACACAAGATGCTGGGCGTCTTTGAAAACCTCAAGCCGGCCGGCTCCCAGTTTGATATCCTTTTGTGGCATAATAAAACGGGCCAGGGCAATTGTTTTCACCGCTTCCCACAGGGGCATCTGTGTAATTTTTTCAAGCCGCGTCCCTTTAATGGGGACTAAAAAATTGATCGGCACGGAATCCGGGTCCAGATCCCGTATCTCATAAAGGAAATCAAGACGGTCCTTTTGTAATTCGCCCATCCCGAGGATCCCCCCGACACAGGTCTCAAGCCCCGCCTTTTGCGCCGCCCTGATTGTTTCAACCCGGTCGTCATAGGAGTGGGTCGTGCAGATATGGGGGTAGAAGTTTTTTGATGTTTCAATGTTATGGTGATAGCGGATAAGCCCCCCATCCTTCAGGCGTAAAAAATCATTTTCAGTAAGTATGCCCAGCGATGCGCAGGGCTTTTGTGCAAGATTTTTTTCATAAAATCCGGCCACGGTTTGTTTTACGACTTTCAGTTCATTTTTTTGCAACTTTTTTCCGGCGGTTACGATACTAAAGCGTCGGCTGTGCCTTTCTTCTTTTTCGGCCCGCTCAAGCATTTCAGTATCTGACATGAGGGGATAGACGTCAAAATTTGTTTTATGATGTGCTGACTGGGCGCAGAAAGCGCAATCTTCGGAGCAACGCCCGCTTTTTGCATTAACGATGGCGCAGGTGGTGACGCTGTCGCCTTTGAAATGTCGTCTTATCTCCGATGCGGCAAAAAGAAGATGGTGAAATTGGTCCTTTTCAAGATTAAGGATGTCAAGGGCGTCTTTTCTGCATAGGGTTTTATCGCGTTTAACCTTGTCTATGAGTTTGGTTATTCCATTATTCATTGTATGTCCTTACCTCAAAGGGCAGGTCACTGCCCACCAAGAAACA
>JAOZOL010000061.1:9951-11348 GCA_029933295.1 Desulfobacterales bacterium
ATTATTCATTGTATGTCCTTACCTCAAAGGGCAGGTCACTGCCCACCAAGAAACACGGCCAACGGCTTTGTAAAAATTTCCGTATGCAAGGCGAGTGCAACGCCGCAGACGGATTGTTTACAAAGCCGTCAACTATCTGATGTTTCAATAATCCCGCCGCCAAGCACCACCTCATTTTCGTAAAAAACAACCGACTGGCCCGGGGTTATGGCAAGCTGGGGCGAATCAAAAGTCACATTTACTCTCCCGTTTTCAAGGGGCGAAAGCAGCGCCGTTGCCCCTGGGTGTTGCTGTCTTATTTTAGCAACAATTCTCATGGGCGAATCAATCCGGTCAAGGGCAATCAGGTTGATCTGCCCGGCAATAAGTGATTCGGCGTAAAGATATGATTTGGGCGCGACAACAATGGTGTTGTCATGGGCGTTGATGCGAAGCACATATAATGGTTCGGAATAGGGTATGCCAATCCCCCTGCGTTGGCCCACGGTGTAATTGATGATTCCCGTGTGGGTTCCCATTTTTTCCCCATGCACATCGATAATATCACCCGGCCTTATGTTTTTTTTGTTAAAAAGTCCCTCATAATCGTCCCCTTTGATAAAATCCTGGCTTTCGGGCCGGTCGGCCACAGGGATTTTCAATTGTGCGGCTTTTTTTCTGACCGTTTCTTTTGTGAGCGCGCCCAGCGGGAAAAGGAGCTTGGCTATTATTTTTTTAGACAGCCCGTAAAGAAAATAGGACTGATCTTTTTCTATGTCAGCTGCTTTTTTTATAACATGCCTTTCATATCTATCCATCCAGCATGCCTGAACATAATGCCCGGTGGCAAACAAGTCAAAGGAAATACCGGCAGCCCTTGCCCGGTTAATCAGAAAACCGAATTTCATAATCGGATTGCAGCGGGTGCAGGGATTGGGAGTTTTTCCGGCAAGGTATTCCGATGTAAAATATGAAAGCACATGTGTTTTGTATTCTTTTTCCAGTTCAATGACGTAATGTGGGATGCTCAAAAAATTTGCAACTTCCTTTGCTCTGCGTATGTCGTCCGCTTCACCGGGGCCGTAACATGCATGGCCTTTGCATCGGGAAGCGATATCCGCTCCATCGAATATTTTCATGGTAATGCCGACAACGTTATACCCATCCATTTTAAGAAGGGCTGCAGTAAGGGATGAATCCACCCCGCCGCTCATGCCAACAGCAACGCTATTAATCGGTTTATTCATAGTCTGGTGTCAAACGATTCAGAGTTTATGACTTATGTGTTGCCCCTGAAATTCGTAACAAAACAGGGTGTCCATTAATTAAAATACCTTGTCATAATTGTCAAATTTCAGTCAGGAGCTTTTCATGGTAATGAATTACCACTGTATGAGAAAAATAACTCGTCAATCATT
>JAOZOL010000062.1 GCA_029933295.1 Desulfobacterales bacterium
CGATACAGCCCTTCTCAACCTCAACCTCAACCTCAACCTCAGCCTCAACCTGAATCTGCATCTTCTTCTTCCATATCATACTGGATCAGCGAACTCGACACCGGCATTTACAACGCCATGAACAAGGGCATCCGGCAGGCTAAAGGTGAATATTGCCAGTTTTTGAATTCCGGGGATTGGCTGGCTTCCCCGGATGTCACCGGGCAGATGATTGAAAAAATTCCAGAACACGGTATCCTCATTGGCAACATGCGAAAAATGCTGGCCAACGGTAAAGTCTACAGGGACAGGGGAACGGCTTTTCAGAAACCCACTTTTCTCACGTTTTACCGGGGTACCCTGAATCATTCCTGCGCTTATATCAAACGGGAGCTGTTCGATAAATACGGCTTGTATGATGAATCTCTTGCCATTGCTTCCGACTGGAAGTGGTATCTTCAGGTGATCGGCCTGAATAACGAGCCGGTGAAATACATTGATCTGGATGTAACCTGTTTTGACATGACAGGGATAAGCACGGTTAACAGCATCCGGGAAAAGCAGGAGCGCCGACGGGTCCTGGAGGAGATGCTTCCGGTCAATATCCTGGCTGATTATGATGAATACTGGCGTGATATAGACCAGACCCGGAGAATCAAACGGTATGCATTGACCAGATGGTTTTTCTGGTTTGTGGAACGGGTATTGTTTAAAATAGAAAAATTTGCTTCCACGTCCCTTAACATGTATTATAGAAAGTGAATCTGGTCTGTAAGTTAAAATTCTTATCTTATGTTTTCAATAATTATCCCCCTGTACAACAAAGCGGCTCATATTAAAAAAGCGGTTCAGTCAGTATTAGATCAGACTTTTTCGCAATTTGAGCTGATCATCATTAACGACGGTTCCGGGGACAATGGCCCTGATATTGTAAAGGCCTTCTCTGATCCGCGCATCCGGCTTATTGATCAGCCCAATTCCGGTGTTTCAACTGCACGGAACAACGGCGTGAGGGCTGCAACGTTTGAGTATATTGCCTTTCTGGACGCGGATGACTGGTGGGCTCCGGATTATCTGGAAGCAATGAAAGGCTTAATTGAATCCCATCCTGAAGCCGGTATTTACGCAGCCAAATATGCTGTGGTCAAAAACGGCAGAAAAACAGAGGCAGTCATTGGCTTGCCGGAGGGATTCACGTCCGGGTATATTAATTATTTTGTTACATACTCCCGTACTATGTGGATGCCCCTTCATTGTTCATCAACCATTCTTCCAAAGGCGGTTTTTCTGGAACAAAAAGGTTTTAAACCTGATCTGAAACTGGGTGAGGATTTTGAACTTTGGGTTCGTATTGCTCTTAGTCATCCGGTTGTTTTTTTGAACAAGGTTCTGATGTATTATAATCAGGATGTGGATGTAACAATCCGCGGGGTAAATCCGGCGAAATTTCATCCCCCCCATGCTCATTATATTTATAATCTTGCACAATTCAGCAGGGATGAGCAAAAAAATTCTGACCTGAAAAAACTTCTGGATAAATTGCGTGCCCAGGCCCTGTTAAAATATCATCTGCATGGGGTAAATCCTGATGAAACTGACCAGATATTGAAAATTATTGACTTTGACAATATTTCAGCTGCAATAAAACGGCAATATGATTATCCCAAACAGGTGATCAGGTTATACTTATATATTAAAACATTGTTGTCCGTGATAAAGCAATGGTTTTTACGCACGTTTTTTGCCGCATACAATTAAATTATCGGTAATAGAATGCTGAGCATACAAAAATATATTTTTAAGCAATCCACCTTGCTGTTTGTTGTCTTATTATTCGGTATATCCGTTGTTTTTATGCAGTTTGCGCTTCCTGCTTTCTGGATTGTAATCGATTTTACTGTCGTATATCTGTTTTTTTTCTCCTTTTACCGGTTTTCAAACAGATGGATGAATCTTTCTGAAAAGATAATCCGCAAAAGAATATTCTGGAGCGCGCTTTGGATCCGTGTGGGATATGTTTTGCTTAGTTACCTTTTTTTCATGGAAATGACCGGCCTGCCGTTTGAATTTCAGTCTGCCGATGCAATGGGATATCATTACCAGGGCCTTAGAATTGCGGAATTTTTTCGTATGGGCCAATTTGATATAACACCCTTGATTTATTTTGAAAAAATGTCATCAAGGGGCATTATGATTCTCATGGGGGCGGTTTATACGATCTTTTTCGATTCTGTGGTGGCCTTCAGAATTCTCAATTCTATTCTCGGGGCCTGGGCATGCGTGATGATATTTGACATGGCCAGACGTTCTTTTGGTTTGAGGGCGGCCCGTGTTTGCGCGGCTATGGCTGTACCGGCCCCTCCGCTCATCTATTATTGCGGTTTGCACCTGAAAGAGGCGGTAATTATTTTTCTGATGGTTTTTTACATGAATATTGCTGACCGGCTGTTAAAGGAAAAACAGTTTTCAGTCAGGAATCTGGCTATGCTGGTGGGCACGACAGCCTTGATGTTTTTGTTTCGAAACGCCTTGGCAGTGGCGCTGTTTCTGAGTTTTATAACTGCTTTGATACTCATTCCCAAAAGCGAGACAAGCCCTCCCAAGCGATTTGCAGTTGCGGCTTTTTTGGTTTTTTCCCTTGTTTTGCTTTCCATGGCTGATCTGGAAACTGAAGCCCAGAAAGAAACAATGTATTATGTTGCTCAAAAAGCGTCTAATCTTGAAGATCATATGCGGCTTTATGCACAAAGGGGCAATGTTTTTGCAACCAAGGCCAAAAGGGCGGTATTTGCTCCTCTTGGGTTTATCGGGCCGCTTCCAACACTTGTTGATACGGGACAAAAAAATATTATAATGCTTGCGGGTGCCATGTTTTTTCGGAATATATTTGCTTTTTTTGTGTTTATTTCTCTGTATTATATGGTTAAACGCAAACAATGGCGTCATCATATTTTTTTTATCACGGTGTTTTTTTCATGGCTCTTTATTCTCTCTAATAGTGGATACGCCTTGCAGGACCGGTTTCACCTGGTATTTGTACCGATTATAATTCTTTTTAGTGGATATGGGATATCTTTGGCTGAAAAAAAGAGTATAGCCAATTTCAGGCTGTACCTGATGTTCCTTGGAGGGCTGATTTTTGCATGGAACTGGTTTAAGCTGGCAGGACGGGGATGGATTTAGCGAGTGAGTCGTTATTGAGGCGGGGTAATTAAAAATTTGCGTATATTGCACATAACCTTCAGTCTGGAAAACAGCGGCAAGGAAAACATGCTGGTTGATATTGCCGAAGAACAGCAGAAGCTTGGACACAAGCTCGCCATCGTGGTTGTCAATGATCTTGTGGAGGAAAACCTTGTACAGCGCATACCCCAATCAATAAGGTTCTGGTGCCTTAATCGTAAACCGGGCAGTAAAAATCCAATCCCTTTTTTAAAACTTTTTGATATTCTTCATCGATGCTTCAAACCGGATGTGGTGCACGCGCATGATGTATATCTTGGAAAACCGTTAAAAAAAATGTTTGCTAAGGCCGTTGTCCTGACAATCCACGGGCCGGGTATGGATATCGGCCCCATGAAATATTTCGATAATTTATTTGCTATTTCAAATTCCGTGAAATTTGATGTTGAAAGCAGAGGTTTTTTGCCATGCAATATGATTTACAATGGCATTCGAACCAGTGAAATTTTTCGCAGGACATCTTATAAATTTGACAGTGAATTAAAAATAGTGTTCGTAAAAAGGCTCAATCACCAAAGAAAAGGGCAGGATTTGTTGATCCGGGCCATTAAGATGCTTGTTAAAGAAAAAAATTGCAACCCATACAACCTGAAGGTCTATCTTGTCGGTGATGGAGAATCCTATGGATATTTACAAAAAATGATTTTTAAATCTAACCTGTCAGAGACAGTGATTTTGCTTGGCAACAAAAATCGTGACTGGATCTATGCTAATTTGTGTGACTACCATTTATTTGTTCATCCCAGTCGATATGAGGGCTTTGGACTTGTCGTGGCAGAAGCCATGGCCGCTGGAATACCAATAGTCTCATCAGCCATTGAGGGGCCTGCTGAAATCCTGGCCAATGGTAAGTACGGCCTGCTCTTTGAAAATAATGATGCAAAAGATCTGGCGGATAAAATAGAACAAGCCGTGAAAATGTATACGGAGGGAACAATAAAGCAACTGGCAGATCATGCATACAAGCATTGCGTTGATAATTTTGATATCAGCATCACGGCAGCAAACTATTGCAAGTATTATTTGCCGGATAAAAACATAAACCAGAAAAAAATATAAAAAGGTAAAAGTGCCCCAAACACTTAAAATAGCCTTTCTTGGAGATATTGGCCTAAACGGCAAATACATAAAATTGTATCAGGAGGGGATTGATCCTTTTGCCGCTATTACCGGGTTAAAGGACAGAGACGGACATATTATCGGCAACCTGGAATGCATGGCAAAGGGTGATCAAGGCGAGAACCTGCTCAAAAAACCCAGAATAACAACCACTGTCGACACCCTTGGCTTTCTAAAAAAAATAGGAGTTACCGCAGTCAGTCTGGCACAAAACCACATCTATGATCACCTGGAAGACGGGTTTGAAAAAACCGTTCATTTTCTTGATCAGCATGGTATTTCCCGGTTAGGTGCCGGTTGGAATAAGGATGAGGCCGGCCGGCCGTTAATTATTCAAGAAAACGGCATTAAGGTCGGTTTGCTTAATTATGTGACGGAAGATACCAACCCGGCTTTGCCCGCCGATGCCAAAGTATGTTTGAATTTTTTTAATGAAGAAAAAGCGCTTCAAGATATTGCTTTGCTTCGTCCACGGGTAGATCATTTGGTTTTGCTTTTGCACTGGGGCGGCAGGGTGGAGGGCGGCATGTTTCCTGATTATGATCAACCATTCATTGCCCACAGGCTCATTGATGCCGGTGCTGACCTTATTATCGGGCATCATGCACACACGTTTCAGCCCTATGAAAAATACAAAGGCAAATATATTTTTTACAGCCTGGGTAATTTTTGTTTTTCAGATTTTGAGTTTGAAGGCAGGCAGATCTATTTGCCAAAGCGCAGGAAAATAACAGGATTGGTTGATATAACTTTTAGCAAGACCGACTATAAAATAAAATTAAATTTTTATTATAACGTACTGACCCATTTTAAATCGCTTCCAAACTATCATTTCAAAGTTAAGTTAAGAAACATTGTATTTAAATATTTTGTTAAATATTTTTTTATCTGGCGAATTTATTTTTTTTTTAAATCCAATATGTTGCCGGTTTATTTGTTTTTCATCCGTCCTGATATTCCTTTTAGACACAAGCTGTCCCGAATAATAAAATCTTTTTTAAGAAGGCTGTCATGAATGTTACGCAAATAACGGATATATTGACCGGGAAAAATGTTTCAGAATATTACCGGCTTTTTAGAGAAACCCAGTGGTACGATGAAGGTCAGATGAAAGCCTTTCAGCTGGAAAAGTTGAAAAAGCTTATAATGCATAGCTATAATCATGTACCTTTTTATCGAAATATAATGAAACAGCAAGGTATTTTGCCTGAAGATGTCAGATCAATTGATATCCTGAAAGAATTTCCGATAATCACAAAAGATATTATCAGGGAACAGTTTAATGATTTTATGCCTGATAACATTAAAGAAATTAAAGGGAGTAAAACAAGCCAGACCGGCGGCACAACCGGTGGAATATTGTACGCACGTAATGATGCCAACACCCGAAGTTCAATATGGGCAGCTTTTAAGCGATTTGAAGATTGGATGGGTATAAAGCCCAGAGACAGAGCCTTAATATTAATGGGAGGTCATGTCATAGGAAAACATTGGAAAGACCGTCTGAAAAAGACTGTAAACCTTTACCTTAGAAATTGCGTTGCTTTCAGCCCCTATGATACCACTGCTGCAAATATTAATAATATCATTCGTGCATTAAAAAATAATCAATTTGAACTTATTCGGAGCTACAGTCAATTTTTATTTTCGCTGGCCAAAAGACTCCAGGATGAGAACCTTGCCTTTGATGTTAGGGCTATAACCACAACCGCTGAACCGCTGATGCCGGAGCACAGAGCACTTTTTGAGAGTGTATTTCATGCTGAAATTTTTGACCAATATGGTTTCGGAGAAATAGGCGGGGTCGCTTTTGAGTGCAGCAATCATAATGGTATGCATATTACAGAAGAAAGAGTTATTGTGGAGTTAAATGAAAATAATGAAGTTATTGTAACCGACCTGGATAATTTTTCGTTGCCCTTTATCCGCTACTGGAATGCGGATCAGGCAATTATCAGTGATGAAACGTGCAGTTGTGGTCGCAAATCAAAGCTTATTAAAAAAATTATGGGCCGGAATTGCGACTATATTATTGGTTTAAATGGTGAGTTTCTGCACTGGGCATACTTTTGGCATCTTCTGTTCGATAGTGACGTTGCAGAAAAACGAAACCTGAAAAAATTTCAAATTATTCAACCGGCAAAAGACCGGTTAAAAATACGAATGATCGCCAACCCATTGACGGAAGATGAAAAATATTTGCTTGTTTCTAATATCCAAAGCCGGGCAGGTATGTTAAATATTGATTTTTCCTTTGAGAATGAGATTGAAAATGCAGCGTCAGGTAAATACCGGGCGGTGATTAACCATTTATTATAAGCGATTTCTCAATGAAAATTTTATTTGTATACCGTGGCTACGGCACAGACTTATCCAACAGCGTAATTGATTTCCAACGCAACGCATTGGAAAAAGCTGGTTTGGAGATTGATATTTTTCCCATCAAAACCGGCGGCATAAATGGATATCTTTGCTCCCTGAAAAGCCTTCATTCTCTGATTAAGAAAAGTCATTACGATATCATACATGCCCATTACAGTTATTCCGGTTATATCGCGGCTCTGGCAACTCGCAAACACGTTGTTTGTTCTTTAATGGGGTCTGATTTTCTGCAGCACAATATTTTGGGTAAGTTGCTGGTAAAAATTTTCAGCCGGTTTTTGTGGCGTGCTGTAATCGTCAAAAGTCGTGAGATGCAGGAAAAAGTTCCAGGATCAATCTGTATTCCCAATGGAGTGGATTTTGATAATTTCCAGCCATATAAGAATGCAGTGGCGGTTAAGCAAACCGGGTTTGAGTCAGCCTGCAAAAATATTATTTTTGTGGCACAGCAACCTGAATCCCATGTTAAGAATCTTGAATTAGCAAGAAAAGCAATTGCTTTGATTAACGATGAAAAAATCCGGTTTCATATAGTATCGAATATATGTTTTGAAGATCTGCCTGGGTATTATAATGCCGCGGACCTTTTGTTACTCACTTCACTCAGCGAAGGCTCCCCCAATGTCATCAAAGAAGCCATGGCCTGCAACTGCCCCATTGTTGCCACGGATGTGGGAGATATCCGTGAAGTGATCGGAAATACAGAGGGCTGTTTTCTCACAGACTTTGATCCACGGGATGTGGCGGAAAAAATTGAGAAAGCCATGGCTTTTGGCACGCGTACCAGCGGCAGGGAAAACATTAAGCACTTAGATAATAAAATCATAGCAGAACGGATCATCCGTGTTTATAAAGACGTGTTGGAAAAGACCTGATACCACGCTCAGATAAGGCAGATTTAAAAGCAAATGATAGGCATCGTTGATTACAATATGGGCAATCTGCGCTCGGTTCAAAAGGCGTTTGATCGTATCGGTGCGCCTGCAAAGATAGCTGCAAATATCGATGCGGTGGCGGCTTGCCGAAAACTGGTTTTGCCCGGGGTCGGAAATTTTTCAAAAGCTGTAAATATTTTAAAATCAAACGGCTTGTTTGATGAATTGAACCGGGCAGTAAAAATCAGAAAAGTCCCGATACTGGGCATTTGTCTGGGCATGCAGCTCATGGCTGATTTCAGCGAGGAAGGCGGGGTTAATGGATTTGGATGGATCAAGGCGCAGGTAAGCAGGTTTTCTTTTTCCCAAAAAAACCTGCGGGTTCCTCACATGGGATGGAACAGGCTTTTAATTCAGAATGACAACACTTTGTTCAAGGGCATAGACCCAGATAATTTTTATTATTTTGTACATTCTTATTATATAAAATGTGCTAATCAGGGAGATGTTCTTTCAGAAACAGACTACGGCAATACCTTTGTATCTGCTTTTCGGCATGAAAATATCTATGGGTGCCAGTTTCACCCGGAAAAGAGCCACGATGCCGGTTTAAAAATTCTTAAAAACTTTGCGGATCTGTGATGTTTTTGCCGCGTATTATTCCTGTTCTGCTGTTAAAAGGCAAGGGCCTTGTCAAGACCGTCCGGTTCAAGGCCCCCCGTTATATCGGCGATCCCATCAATGCGGTCCGGATTTTCAATGACCTGAAAGCAGATGAACTTGTTTTTTTGGATACTGATGCGTCCAGAGAAAACCGAACGATATCTGTTGACCTTGTCAGGACCATTGGCGATGAGGCGTTTATGCCTTTTGCCGTTGGCGGCGGGATTGGTACGCTTAATCAGATGGAAGTAATTTTTAAGGCCGGGGCGGAAAAAGTTGTCATCAACACCCAGGCGGTTCTGAATCCCCGGTTTATTGAAGATGCGGCAAACCATTTTGGCAGCCAGAGCATTATTGTGAGCATTGACGTCAAGAACACCCTGTTCAACAAGCAGGTTGTAAAAATCAGAGATGGTCTGGACAAAACAAAGCTGGCGCCTGTTGAATGGGCAAAAAGGGTTGAGGACATGGGGGCCGGAGAAATAATGATCAATTCAATTGACGAAGATGGGAAGATGCAGGGATATGACATTGAGTTGACGGAAAAAATTGCCGGCCAGGTGGGTATACCGGTTATTACCTGCGGCGGCGCAGGATGCCTTGAGCATCTCAGGCAGGGTTTTGAACAGGGCCATGCCCATGCTTTGGCAGCAGGCAGCCTGTTTGTGTATCATGGCCCACGAAAGGCGGTATTAATCAATTATCCAACTAAGAAAGAGGTTTCAAAGCTTTTTACGAGATTGTAAATGATGAATCAAGCGAATGACTATAGGGTTTGTAATCGTGGTATCTGGGATACCTCTGTTCCTGAGATTCAGTTCGATGAAAACGGCATTTCAAACTATTGCCGGTTTCAGGAATTAATGATGCAGACATACCCAAGGGGAGAAAAAGGGCTGGCGGACTGGAAGAATTTTGTCAGCCGGATGAAAAAAAAAGGAAAAAAACGTGATTACGATTGTGTTGTCGGGGTCAGCGGCGGTGTTGACAGCTCTTATCTGTTGGTACTGATGAAGGAATACGGGCTGCGGCCTTTGGCCGTAAACCTGGACAACGGGTTCAGCTCTGATATAGCAGTACAGAATATATACAAGGTCACCAAAGCGTTGGATATTGATCTTGAAACATATGTCATTGATTATGAAGAAATCAAAGATCTTTTATATGCCTACATGCGTGCCGGAATACCATGGATAGATTCACCGACGGACGGTGCAATCAAGGCGGTCATGTACAAAGTCGCCTTAAAGGAAAATATCAAATTCATAATCCGGGGTAATGATTTTCGCTCTGAGGGTAAACAGCCAACCGAATGGACCAGAGGAGCGGATGTTAACTATATCCATAAAAAATTCGGCAGGGGCGTAAAGCTTAAGACATATCCTAAATTGCCCGTCACAAGGATTATCTACGCGGGGTTTATACGGAGAATAAAGGATATAAGACCGTATTATTATCTTGAATACAAAAAACAGGATGCAAAAAAAATGCTCCAGGCCAATTTTAACTGGCAGGATTATGGGGGGCATCATCATGAGAATTTGTTTACAAAATTTGTCATGGCCTATTGGCTTCCTGAAAAATTTAACATAGACAAACGGCGGATTAATTTATCCGCCCAGGTTGTAAGCGGGGCCATTACCCGTGAACAGGCTTTGAATATGGTTGAAAAACCATTTGAATCAAAAGAAGCACTGGAAGCTCTTAAGAATTATGTGCTGAAAAAACTGGATATTTCAGATGAAGAATTTCAGGAAATATGGAAATCAAAAAACATGAGAGCCTCTGATTATCCTGCAAATGACAAGTTTATCTATGGCGCGATACAATATGCAAAGCCTTTGATTAAAAGAATATACGCATATGTTCCCATGTCCGTCATGGCCCATGATTTTTTCAAAAGTACTGATAAAAATGCAAAATAAAGATTTTTTTTATTTTCAAATTATTAAAAAAAATGATGACTAAAATTGCAACCATCATCGGGGCCCGGCCCCAGTTTATAAAAGCCGCCACTGTCTCCAGAGCCATTGCCGCTCATAATGACCGTGCAGGGTATGAGCCTGCCAGGGCATGTCAAAATGGTGATTATATTTGTGAGCGGATTATCCACACAGGCCAGCATTTTGACGACAATATGTCAGAAGTTTTTTTTCGGGAGCTGGAAATACCCAGGCCAAATTACAACCTCGGCATTGGCGGGGGGAGCCACGGGCAAAATACCGGGCGGATGATCGAGGCCATAGAAAATGTGCTTTTAAAAGAAAAGCCTGACTGGGTGTTGGTGTATGGCGATACAGACTCTACATTGGCCGGCGCTTTGGCTGCGGCCAAGCTTCATATTCCGGTGGCGCACGTAGAAGCAGGACTTCGGTCCTATAATCGGATTATGCCTGAAGAGATCAACCGAATTCTGGCAGATCAGCTGAGTACTGTATTGTTCTGCCCGACAAAGATAGCTGTTAAAAACCTGCAAAACGAAGGATTTCCCCATAAACTGTCGGTCAATACCCGGCAGATGGTATTTAATGTGGGAGATGTGATGTATGACGCGGCCCTTTATTATGCTGCCATGTCGGAGAAAAAAAGCCGGATTCTGAAAACCTTGAGGCTTACATCCGGACAGTTTGTATTGGCTACTATTCACAGGGCGGAAAACACGGATGATCCTGCAAGGCTTGCGGGTATTATGGAAGCATTAGCCCGGATAGCCGCAGAAATACCAGTAATCATTCCGCTGCATCCAAGGACCAGGAAAGCACTTAAATTGCCGGATTCGGGTACGGCTGACCATCGATTCCCAGCCATGACATTTATCGATCCTCTGGGATATCTGGATATGGTCATGCTGGAGAAAAACGCAAAGGTTATTATCACCGATTCCGGAGGGGTGCAAAAAGAAGCCTATTTTCACGGCGTACCCTGCGTGACTGTCCGGGAAGAAACCGAATGGGTGGAGTTGGTGGAGATAGGGGCGAACAGCCTGGCCGGAACCAGAAAAGAAAGCATTTTTGAGGCGTTTCA
>JAOZOL010000364.1 GCA_029933295.1 Desulfobacterales bacterium
CATTGTGGGCACGGATATTTTTTGTAACATCATGTGGCTCCATTTTGCGAAAAATTCCACCATTCGTGAGCGCGTTCCGGCGATGATTGATAACATCATGTCCTTTTATCTGAAAGATTCAGATACCAATGAACTGATCTGTTTTCATGATGAGTGTTTCGGGACCTATACCAGCGTTGCCGACGCCTATGGTATAGCAGTTCCTTTTAAGCCCATTCACCAGTTTGATTATTACAATCAGCGATTAGATGTTTTAAAAGATCACATCAAGCCGATTAACGCAAAAATTGTCTACCAGCGGCCATGTTCAAATCGTCTCTGCCCTCAAACAGATCCGGTCTTAGATGAAATTTTTGAAAAAATCGGGGCAGACCGGGTGGCGAGAAAGTATGACCGGGAAAATGCTCTTTGCTGCGGCGGGGTGCCGAGGGCGCATCAGCGGGAAGAACTGGCTGATGAACTGGTGGAAAAAAATATTAATGATATGCTGACTGTGGGTGCGACCTATTGCGTGTTTAACTGTCCGTTTTGTATGGCCACATTAGGCCAGGAAGTGGCGGAGCAGGGTCTGATGCCGATTCTGGTCAGCGATCTGGTTCAAATAGCTTTGGGAGAATAACATGACAACTGATCTGATTACGCGACTTGGCAAAATAGTCGGTCCCGGATTTGCTTCAGGGGAAGCCGAAGAAAGATACCTGTATTCCATGGATCCAGGCACCATGCCGGCGGCCACACCGGATGCCGTGGTGATGCCGGCAAACACTGAAGAAGTTCAAAAAATTGTCTTGCTGGCCAATGAACTAAAAGTCCCGATCGTTCCCATGGGGGCAGGGCTGGTTTTATCCGGTTTGACCCGTGCTTTAAGGGGCGGCATTATTGTCGACATGAAGCGCATGAACCACATCATCGAAGTGAACCCGCAAAGCCGCTATGCGGTGGTCGAGGGCGGCGCTTCCCAGGGAATGCTCAAATCCTATCTGAAAAAACATCACCCTGAATTAAAGCATTCCATGCCGGACGCTCCCCCCATAGCCACCCTGGCGGGTAATGTTTGTATTCACGGCTCCGGACATCTGTCCGTGCTGGGCGGGTCCCATTCCGACATGCTCACCGGCATGGAGGTGGTGCTGCCTTCCGGTGAGATTATCCGGACCGGTTCCTGCAGTGTTTCGCCACAGTGGTTTGCCCGGTCACCGCTGCCGGATTTGTCCGGACTGTTTGTGGGGTGGGCCGGAACCACCGGTATTGTCACAAAACTTGGAATCAAATTGTTTCCCAATTATAAACACAATGATGTGTTAATTTTTGTTGCAGAAGATGCTGACCTGATGCCGGAAATCATATCACGACTGACCAGCACCCAGGTGGCGGAAGATATGACGCCCTGGATGTCGCCAAAGCCGGCCTGGGCCAAGGGGTTTCTTCATATCAATATTGCATATGGGGCGCATACCAAAAAGGAATTGATTTTTAAGCGAAATTTGCTTCAGACGTCTGTGAGGGAATATATTGACCAAAAAATTGCCGGATTCCTTCCCCTGCCACCGCCGCAAAAAGGCCGGTTTTTGGAAATTCCGTCTCCGGATCTGGCAAGGTTCGCGGACCTTCGAAAGGGCGGGGGCTTTGAATATGTGGGCTCTATGATGGCCATTGAACATTTTGCCGAAGCCTACCGCGCCGGGCTGGCAATTGCGGAAAAATTTAATGTAAGTTATTCACTGGGTGCGCGCATTATCGGGGCCGGGCATTGTATGATGTTCTTTTTTGCCTATGCATTTAACCGGGCGGACGCAGAAGATGTGAAACGGGCCGCCGACGCCCTGGAAGCCACCAATGAGGCTGCATTAAAAATCGGCGGGATTCCCTGGAAGGCTGAAGAGCCTGCACAGAAACAGATCATAGAGAAAATGGATCCAAATACGTTTGCACTCATGGGGAAAATTCGGTCCGTACTGGACCCCAACCAGATTATGAATCCGGGTAATTGGGAAAAATAAAGGAAAAAATAATGGAACACGAAGAGATCCTGCATAGATGTTTTAGATGCGGCTACTGCAAGCTGCCCGGCAATTATGTGGACATCAATTGTCCCGCCTACCTGGCTTTCCGATTTGAAACCTATTCACCCGGCGGCCGAATGTGGCTGCTTCGGGCATGGCTGGATAAAAAAATATCTACCAGTGAAAGGTTTGCCGAAATCATGTTTTCCTGCGCCACGTGCGGCAATTGTGTGGAGCATTGCGCGTTCCCGGAATTCCGGGACCGGTTGCTGCTGGCATTTACTGCCGGAAAAGAAGCGCTTCTGGATGCCGGTCAGGTTCCGGGGCCGGTGCGTGATTATTTAACAAAAGTGCAGCTTCACGGAAATCCGTACGGCAAATCAATTAAAAAAAGCGCTCAATGGCTCGACGGACTTGACGTTGAACCGTATACCGACCAGGAATATCTGTTCTTTGCCGATGATGTGGGCACCTATGAACCCAGAGGCCAGGAAATCGCCCGGTCCGTGGTAACGCTTTTGCAAAAAGCGAAAATTTCTTTCGGCGTCATTACGAACGCGCTGCATTCAGACGGAAATGATGTCAAAGCGATCGGTGAAACCCCTCTTTTTAAAGAGCTTGCCGAAAAAAACATTAAGATTCTGAATGGTAAAAACGTCAAAAAAATCATCACCCTGTCTCCCCACAGTTTCAATGCGTTAAAAAATGATTACCCTGGCCTTGGGGGTCAGTACCAGGTATTTCATTACACCCAGGTGCTGGCATTTGCCATGGGAGGGCTTAAATTTTCAGGTGAAAAACCGGAGGTGAAAATTGCCTATCATGATCCGTGCTACCTGGGGCGCCACAATACGGATTATGAATCCGCGCGAATGGTTTTACGGGCCGTGCCGGGCATCACCCTGGTTGAAATGGACCGGAACCGCAAAAA
>JAOZOL010000365.1 GCA_029933295.1 Desulfobacterales bacterium
TTTGTGAAAACCTGGGAGATATCGGCGAAATATGCGCTAACGTTTTTTCTTAATAAGAATATTGACACAATCAGATAAACATCCACTTTGACAAACTGACAAAAAGTCTGATTTAAACTATGTTTAATTGATTCCCTCTGGAGAACGTGTAATGAATTGGTTTATTGCATTTCTTGGCTCCTCGATTGGTAAGAAGCTGATGATGGCGCTTACCGGTCTGTTTTTTTGTTTTTTTCTGTGTATTCATTTAATCGGTAATTTGACTTTGTATGGCGGAAAAGATCTGTTCCTGTCCTATGTTGAGCACCTTCATGCTTTAGGACCTTTAATTCACATTGCCGAGTTCGGTTTGCTGACATTTGCGGCTATCCATGTATCATCCGGCTTAATTCTGGCCTGGCAAAATTTACAGGCCCGGCCGACAGGATATAAAGTCAACAAATGGGCCGGCGGACGAACTATCGGGTCCGCCACCATGCCATACACCGGTGTGATTATTTTGATTTTTGTAATTATTCATTTGCTTAATTTTCATTTTATTGATCATTCCCGGCAAACCGTATTGCAGGCCATGAACCATACCTTTTCTGCTCTGGCGTATGTTGTTTTTTATACTTCAGCAGTTATTGTTGTAGCAATTCATGTCAGCCACGGTTTCTGGAGCCTTTTTCAGACCCTCGGCGCCAATCATGCGAAGTATATGCCGGCGATAAAAGGAGTCGGGATTATACTTAGCGTGCTGTTTGCCGCAGGGTTTGGCTTTATACCGGTGTATGTCGGTTTTATCATGTAGATAAGGAAAAAGTTATGACAGTAAACAACAAATTGGACGCGAAAATTCCTGCCGGGCCTATTTCCGAAAAATGGGATCAACACCGCTTTAATTTAAAACTGGTTAATCCGGCAAATAAAAAAAAGTTTGAAATTATTGTTGTCGGAACCGGACTGGCCGGTGCATCTGCTGCGGCAACGCTGGCAGAGCTGGGGTATCATGTTAAAAACTTCTGCATTCAGGACAGCCCGCGAAGAGCTCACAGTATTGCGGCCCAGGGTGGTATCAATGCAGCCAAAAATTATGCCAATGACGGAGATAGTATCAAACGGCTGTTTTATGATACCATCAAAGGCGGCGACTTCAGATCCAGAGAAGCCAATGTTTATCGTTTGGCTCAGTTAAGCTGTAACATTATTGATCATTGTGTGGCCCAGGGGATTCCGTTTGCCCGTGATTATGGCGGTTTTTTAGACTATCGATCATTTGGCGGCGCCCAGGTTTCCAGAACAATTTATGCCAAAGGACAGACCGGTCAGCAGCTGTTATTGGGTGCTTACGGCGCACTTATGCGTCAGGTTTCAACCGGAATGGTTAAAATTTTTCCCCGCAGGGAAATGATGGACCTGGTGCTGATCGACGGCAAAGCCAGGGGAATCGTGGCAAGAAACCTAATCACCGGTGAAATGGAAACGTATGAAGCGCATGCGGTTGTTCTGGCTACCGGCGGTTACGGCAATGTGTTTAATCTTTCCACCAATGCCATGGCGTCAAATGTAACGGCCGCTTTTCGGGCCTATAAAAAAGGCGCCTATTTTGCCAATCCCTGTTTTACACAAATCCATCCCACCTGTATTCCGGTTCACGGAACATTCCAGTCAAAACTGACGTTAATGAGCGAAAGCCTTCGAAATGACGGTCGGGTCTGGGTACCGAAGAAACCGGGAGATAAACGTCTGCCGGGTGATATTCCGGAATCTGAAAGAGATTATTACCTTGAAAATAAATATCCCAGCTTTGGGAACCTTGTGCCGCGTGATGTGGCCTCCAGAAATGCCAAAGAACAGTGCGACAAAGGAAAAGGCGTTGGTGAAACCGGTCTGGCCGTATATCTTGATTTTGCAGATGCCATTAAACAACATGGGGAAAACGTGATTGCCGGTAAATACGGTAATCTTTTTGAAATGTATGAAAAAATAACCGGTGATAATCCGTATAAAACCCCTATGATGATTTATCCGGCTGTGCATTACACCATGGGGGGTCTGTGGGTGGATTACAACCTGATGAGCACTATTCCGGGTCTGTTTGTTCTGGGTGAAGCCAATTTCTCGGATCATGGTGCCAATCGACTGGGTGCCAGTGCCCTTATGCAGGGGCTTGCGGACGGATATTTTGTGATTCCCTATACGATCGGCGGGTATCTGGCCCAGACATCCTTTTCAAAAGTCAATGTGTCTGACAGTAAAGAATTTAAACAAGGAGTGGCTGCGGTTCAGGCAAGAATCAATAAACTCCTTTCCATAAAGGGAAAGCGCACCGTTTCGGAATTCCACCGGGAACTCGGACTGATTCTCTGGGACCATTGCGGTATGTCAAGAAACGAAAAAGGTTTAACAAAGGCCTTATCCATGGTCAGGGATTTGAGAAAAGAATTCTGGGATAATGTCTATATTCCCGGAAGCGGCAAGGATTTAAATCAGAGCCTGGAAAATGCCGGACGCGTTGCTGATTTTTTGGAATTCGGTGAACTCATGATTAATGACGCACTGGAACGAAAAGAATCATGCGGGTGCCATTTTAATACAGCGTATCAAACCGAAGAGAACGAGGCCAAACGCGATGATGAGAATTTTTGTCATGTCGCTGCCTGGGAATATACCGGTGATGATCAACAACCCAATTATCATAAAGAGCCGCTCTCTTTTACAAATGTTGAATTAACTCAGAGGAGCTACAAATGATATCAAAAACACTTAATTTAACATTAAAGGTATGGCGACAGAATCGTGGTGAAAAAAAAGGGCGTTTAGAAACTTATTACGCAAAAGATATTTCTGCGGACATGTCATTTCTTGAAATGCTGGATGTGGTGAATGAAGACCTTACAAAGAACCATAAGGAACCCATTGCATTTGATCATGACTGCCGGGAAGGTAT
>JAOZOL010000366.1 GCA_029933295.1 Desulfobacterales bacterium
AAGTCGAAAACTATGATAGTCGTCATTGTGGCGCAGGCCGCAATCCAGTCTTTTCGTGATGTTCTGGACCCCGGCCTACGCCGGGGTGACGGATCTGGGTCTTTTTACGATTCTGTCAAGGATTGATTTTTATGATTAAGGTACATTAGATGAATGATAGGCGGAATAAAATTGAGCTGCTTGCCCCGGCCGGCAGTTTTGAGAAATTTGAAATCGCCATCCACTATGGTGCTGATGCAATATATTTAGCCGGAAAGGAATTCAGCTTAAGAAATTTTTCCGAAAATTTTACCATTCAGGAGATGGATGATGCGGTCAAACTTGCGCGACGTCAAGGTGTCAAAGTTTATGTGGCCTGTAACATTTATCCCCGGACAGTTGAAGAATCCGCCATTTGCACATATCTGGAACAAATCGGAGAAATCAGACCGGATGCAGTTATCATTGCCGACCCTGGTATTTTAATGTCGGCAAAGCAGCTCATAGCGGATATCCCCATCCATCTCAGCACCCAGGCGAACACAACAAGCCGGCAAAGTGTATTGTTCTGGGCGTCCCAGGGGGTCAAACGGATAAATAGCGCGCGGGAACTGAGCCTTGAAGAAATTAAAACGCTTGCCGACAATTCTTCGATGGAAATTGAAGCCTTTGTCCACGGCGCCATGTGTATTTCATATTCAGGCCGGTGCCTGTTAAGCAGTTTTATGGCCCGCCGCGACGGAAACAGGGGTATGTGCGCCCATCCCTGTCGATGGAAATATTCTGTGGTGGAAGAACTTCGCCCCGGACATTATATGCCGCTTTCTGAAGATGATCGCGGTTCCTATATATTTAATTCAAGAGATCTTTGCATGATCGATCATATTCCTGAAATGATCCATGCCGGCATTTGCTCGTTAAAAATTGAAGGGCGTATGAAAGGTATCAATTATCTCGCGGCAGTGGTTAAAACATACCGGCAAGCCATTGACAGCTATTACGCCTCACCCGACGCATATGCGGTCACGGATGAATGGAGAAAAGAACTTTCCGGAATCAATCAGCGGGGATATTGCACAGGATTTTATTTAAATGATCCGGACGAAAGCCTGCCCAATTATGAAAAAGACAAGCCGGGAAATAACCCGCAATTTGTGGGAAAAGTGATCAAAGCAGTTGATGAAAATCATATTTTTATTGAAGTCAGAAACAAAATTCAAACAGGGGATATTGTTAACGTTCTTAATGCCAGGGGGCCGGCCCTGAAAAATCGGGTAAACGGAATTCAATCTGAAAATAAAGAATATTTAACGGCAGCCCAACCTAATTCCAGGGCAACCATTGAGACAGAATTGCGGGTTGAATGTGAGGCCAATGATATCATCCGAAAAATTTGATGGCGTGCCTATGCAATCATGCCAGATTGAGGGATTACATATAACCCCCCGAAAAAAAGGGGCGGATAAGTATATCAAGATCAGTTATCCGTTTCGGTATGGTGTTTATTCAGAAATCAAATCCAAGTCATATACATTCGGGTTTAATTTAAACGGAGAAATTAAAACCATCCAGGGACGGGGTGAGGGCTGGCTGGACGCTGCTGAATGGTTAAAACGCAACGCTGGAAATGACTGGATATATTTTTCCGCGGGCGGTTATACCGGGGCTTATGATTTTACCGGGGAATATTATGTCCCGTGCCTGTCGTATAACAGCAACGGGATTTTCGGGCCCGACCGGTTTAAAAGCCCTGAAGTGGCCGCTGCCTTTGATGCCTGGGATGAATTAAGAAGTCAGTTAAATATCATCAACATATCGGGGATGCCGCATCAGATTGGAGATTTTATCGATCGTGTAAAAAAAATGACGCCTGAAAAACTGGAAAGCCGAGCCAGCTTGCTGCATGATATCATCGGCGGTCAGGTGTCCGTCCTCCCGCCTGATACCCGGCATGTGGAGTATGATGTCATTCCCGTTACCATATCAGACGGCTGTCTTTACAACTGCGGATTCTGCAGGGTTAAAACCGGCAAAAGGTTTAAACTGCGGGAGAGATCGAATATCACCAATCAGATCCACGCGCTCAAAAAATTATACCATAAAGACGTTGTTAACTATAATTCAGTTTTTCTGGGTCAGCATGACGCGCTTTTTGCCGGTGCGGAGCTTATCGAATTTGCGGCAAGACAATCCTATGAAATACTGGGACTGGATAAATCGACAATAAAAGGCCCGAAACTTTTTTTGTTCGGCAGTGTTGATTCCCTTCTCCGAGGGGAAGATGACCTCTTTGAACGGATAAACAAGCTGCCCTATGAGACATTTATTAATATCGGTTTAGAATCAGCGGACCCGGAAACACTTGCCGTGATCCAGAAACCTTTAACCTCAAAAAAAGTCGCTCAAGCGTTTAATAAACTGATGGCAATCAACCAGCGATATGCCAGGATTGAAATTTCAGCTAACTTTTTGTACGGTGCGGATCTGCCGGAGACGCATCTGCCTTCTATTTTGGAATTAACCCGGAACCGGCTGGATCATTTTCACAGCAAGGGGACGATTTATCTGTCACCGCTTGAAAATATCGGGTCAAAGCAGGCGTTTGTCGATCAATTCACTGAATTTAAAACCCTTTGCCGTCTGCCGGTGTATATTTATTTAATTCAGAGACTCTGAAATGGCTTCTCAAAAAACCCAACTTCTGTGTTGCACTACATTTTTCGTCACTGCGGAGTAGCAAGCTACTCCTCATTCCTCAAAATTTGTGCGCCTTGAATTTGGGCTTTTTTCTTTGCCATCGAAAAATAAAAAAGGAATTATCCCTTATCTATAATCAGTGCTTTCGCCTGTTCAAACTTTTTATTAATTTCAAGATTCATTTCAGCGACATCTTCAATCAGCGCGGCCACGGCTTCCAGTTGATTTTGTTTTGCCT
>JAOZOL010000367.1 GCA_029933295.1 Desulfobacterales bacterium
AAGCCAGGGAACGCAGTATTGGAGCCAAAGGCGCCGTTTTTCCGCTAAAGCGAGCATTCGTTGAGTATAGTAAGATTATCCCGATGAACCACCTCATCATAGAGCTTCTGACCCAGACATTCGGCTATCCGGTCTGTTTTGCACCCCATGATTTTCCGGATGTCCGCAGCCGAATAATTAACCAGCCCGTTGGCAATACGAACGCCTTTATGATCAATCAACTCCACCGCATCACCCACGTAAAACTCGCCTTCAACATCTATGATTCCTCCGGGGAGCAGGCTTTTGCCGTGTTCTAAAATCGCTTTTGAAGCACCGCCATCAATTGTAAGCGTACCCTTGGGCTTCACATTGTATCCGATCCAGCATTTTCTGGATGAAAGCTTTTCAGGAGCCGGCACAAAAAACGTGCCCTGATTTTCGCCGGAAACCAGTTTTAACAAAATATCGGCCTCCCGACCATTTGCAATAATCATGGGGATTCCGGCATTAACCACTTTTGCCGCGGCTTTTATTTTTGCCAGCATGCCGCCGGTACCCAGGGCACCGGGAATATTTCCGGCAATTCTTTCAATGTTCGTATCAATGGCGGTTACTTCTGAAATCAATTCCACATTATCCGAATTTCTGGGATCTCCGGTATACAATCCATTAATGTCCGTTAAATTGATTAACATATCCGCATTCATAAGCAGTGTTATCATGGCCGACAGATTATCATTATCTCCAAACCTTATTTCTTCCACAACAACCGTATCATTTTCATTGATGATGGGAAGAATCTTCCACGAAAGAAGCGTGTTCATGGTATTTCTGGCATTTAAGTACCGGTCCCGCCCGGAACTAAGATCGTCGCCGGTAAGCAGTATCTGGGCTACATTTACATCATACACGGCAAACGCCTTTTCATAATCCATCATCAGACCGGTCTGCCCCACCGCCGCAACAGCCTGGCGTTTGGGTATCTCATCCGGACGATGTGCCAGTCCGATTTTTTTCTGGCCTGATGCCATGGCGCCGGAAGACACGAGTAATACATCGATCCCGTCTTCCATAAGCCGGCTTATCTGCATAGACAGCGCATAAATAACAGGCAGGTTCAACCCATGGTCCGCTGTCAACACATTGCTGCCGACTTTCACCACCAGCCGTTTTGCGTCGCTAAACCAGACTTGCCGATCAATCATCTTTTGATTCCGGTTTATTGATTATTTTTGTTAAATCTTTTAACAAAAGATCAATGCCGTTGCCGGTTATCGCGGAAATTTCATATATTGGTCTGTTTTCCATTGCCGCCTTAAACGCTTCTGCCGATTCTTTGCTATCGGGCATATCCATTTTATTTAATACCACGATCTGATATTTTTGGGCAAGCTTTTGACTAAATCCGGCAAGTTCTTGATTGATAGCGTCAAAGGAATTTAAGGGATCAGCCGGGTCAATGGTTGTACAATCTATCAAATGAAGCAGAATCCGGTTTCTTTCGATATGCCGTAAAAATTTGATGCCAAGTCCGGTGCCTTCATGGGCACCTTTGATTAATCCGGGGGTATCAGCCACAACAAAAGGCTCTCCCCATTCAGTTGAAACAACACCGAGATTCGGCGTCAACGTGGTAAAAGGATAATCCGCGACTTTGGGCCGGGCGGATGAAATACGGCTGATGAGGGTGGATTTGCCGGCATTGGGAAAACCTATAATTCCGACATCTGCAAGCAGTTTAAGATCTAATTTTAAATTAAGGGAATCGGCGGGCAGGCCGGGCTGAGCATATCGCGGGGAACGGTTGGTGGATGTTTTAAACCGCCTGTTTCCTCTACCGCCAAGCCCGCCTTTTGCTATGATAAAGGTTTCGCCGTTTGTAACGCAGTCTTTTATAATTTCTCCGGTATCCGAATTTTTGATCAAGGTTCCCGGAGGTACTTCGATGGTCAGGTCCTCACCGTTTTTACCGGTTTTTTGTCGTCCCTGACCATAGCCACCGTTTTTGGCTTTAAAAATTTTTTTATAGCGAAATTGATACAGTGTCCTTCTGCGGGAGGTGGTGTGAATAATGACATCCCCGCCTTTTCCGCCGTCCCCGCCGTCAGGTCCGCCTTTGGGAATAAACTTTTCTCTTCTAAAGCTTACGCAGCCCCGTCCGCCGTCTCCGGCAGTGACACTAATAGACGCTTCATCAATAAATTTCACACGGAATAAACACTGACCTTTTTTCTGGATTTTCCCAACCGCTCATAGGTAACCACGCCGTCAACTTTGGCAAACAGCGTAAAATCTTTACCCATTCCGACATTCTGACCCGGATGAATTCTGGTGCCGACCTGGCGTACCAGAATATTACCGGCCCTTACCGTTTGTCCACCATATCGTTTGACGCCCCGTCTCTGGGCGTTGCTGTCCCGGCCGTTTTTTGAACTACCACCGGCTTTTTTATGTGCCATGGTATTTTCTCCTTATATGTTAAACGCGTTAAGCGCTGACAATGCCGTCAATTTTAACTGCCGTAAAGCGCTGACGATGCCCCTGGGTCCGTCGATACCGTTTCCGGCGCTTGTACTTAAATACGATAATTTTCTTGCTCTTGCCCTGTTCGACGATCTGAGCATTTACCGATATATTTTCAACCACCGGCTGCCCGATGGTTACATTCTCGCCATCGGAGACCAGCAACACCTTATCAAAAGTAAGTGCATCTCCCACATTACCGGCAACCTTTTCAATCCGCAAAACATCGCCTTTTTCAACTTTATATTGTTTTCCGCCCGTCGCAACGACAGCATACATATTTATGTCCTCCATCTGTGATATACCTTTTATATATAAAACTATAAAATTATATTTTTATTTTATATTTTGTCAACAAAAAAATTAAGGGGCACCCATAAAGAATGACCCTTAATTTT
>JAOZOL010000063.1 GCA_029933295.1 Desulfobacterales bacterium
ATGAATAGCCAAAGTCCTGCAAAAAAAATCAGGCAAACGCCTGCATAAATATTTTTTCAATCCTTGCAATTTAAAAATTATAGGATTAGCATTTGCTCATGAGCAAGCGATTAATCGCAGATAAAGATTTATCCCGGAAGATGAAAAAGTTGCAAGATTTAATCAAAAAGAGTCAAGAATGGACTTGACCCCTTAACCCCCGGGTTACCGCATATTCGCTATGTCCGACATGCCATGGTCTCAGACCCCGGAGAGGTGCCAGTGACTTGCCATTCGCCACTGAACATGTTGACTTCCGTAACATCGACTACGTCGTCCCTCTCGACTGATCTTTCGAGGCTCAATCCCTTCAACCTTATGGCTTACGGCCTGTCGTCTCGCTGTCCTACGCTTAATCTCAGGGATTACTCCCCTCGATCCAAGGACTCGCTACCCGGTGGCGGCCAGCCTTCCGGGGCGGGCTTCGCTCCCGCTAAAATATGCGACCTTGCCCGGCCGCACCGATGTTCATCTTTTCAGCCCCTACCACGAAGCTCTGACCTTAACCCCGCGTTCATCTAAGAATGATTTGATTTCTGCTATGGTGTAGGTTCCATAGTGGACCATGGAGGCAATCAATGCGGCATCCGCTTTTCCGGCAGTCAAGACATCATAAAGGTGTTCCGGCCGGCCGGCCCCGCCGGATGCAATGACCGGAATATCAACAGCACTTGAAATCAATTCAGTTAAGGTGAGTTCATAACCGTCTTTTGTGCCATCTGCATCAATGGAATTTAAGCATATTTCCCCGGCACCCAGTTGCTGGCCATCTTTAGCCCATTTTAAAGCATCAATCCCCATATAGGTTCTGCCGCCATTAATAACGATCTCGTATCCGGATGGAATTTTTTCGCTTTTTCCCACATATTTTACGTCCATGCCCAAAACAATGCACTGACTGCCGAACGCTTCCGCTCCCTTTGAAATAATTTCCGGATCTTTTACCGCCGCAGAGTTGACGCTGACCTTTTCCGCACCTGCCAGCAACACATCCCGCATATCTTCAAGGGTTCGTATGCCGCCGCCCACGGAAAACGGAATAAAAATTGTTTCAGCCACTTTTCGAACCACGTCAATCATGATGTCCCGTTTCTCATGGGAAGCGGTGATATCATAAAATACGATTTCATCCGCCCCTGCTTCATAATACAGCAACGCCATTTCAACGGGATCACCGATATCAATATTATTTTTAAATTTAACCCCTTTGGTGGTCCGCCCTTCGCGGACATCCAGACAGGGTATAATGCGTTTACTTAACATGGTTCCCAATCGCTAAAATTTTTTAAAATAGTCAACCCCGGCTTTCCGCTTTTTTCCGGATGAAACTGGGTGGCGACAATATTTTTCATACCGATTACCGAAGGAAAATCAAACCCGTAATCCGTTGTTGCAACCACCTGATTTAAATCCGTTGGGGACGGGTAATAGCTGTGAACAAAATAAAACTCATCATCTTTTTTTACGCCGGCAAAAACAGGATGGTCCGTGCGCAATGAAATTCGATTCCATCCCATGTGCGGAATCTTGAAGCCCGAATATCCTTTTATCTGAAATACTTCTGAATCTGAAAATGCCTTTACCGTTCCGTCAATGATACCCAGACATTCGGTCTGGTTTTCCCGGCTGGATGCCAGGATAATCTGGGTGCCCAGGCATATCCCCAAAATGGGCTTGCCGATCTTAACCGCATCTCTTATTGCAATATCCAATTCAAGCCGGGCCAGGCTTCTCATTGCAGATCCGGCCGCGCCCACGCCGGGAAAGATGATCCGCTCAGCATCCTCGATTGATTTAATATCATTTGTAATGAGGTTTTTAACGCCGATATGGGAAAGTGCCCTTGAAACGCTTGTCAAATTTCCGGCATCATAATCGATAATTACTATCATCTCTATGGCTCTTCCGGCTCCAGTCCTTTTTCAAATTTTCCAGATTTTTATTAAACGTATCCCGTGTCGATTCGGGTATGACGCAAACAATCCCTTTGCCGATGGCATATACCTGGGGTGCCAGTTTCGATTTAAGAACCATTGATCGCCCTCCCCGGGGAAGAAACGTAGTTAAAAGAAGATAAACCAGGGAAATGATCACGATTGCTTTCAGCGCCCCAAAAACACCACCGAAGATACGATCAAGCACGCCCAGCAAAGCAATCTTAACAATAAATCGAAGCAGTAATCCGATCACCGTGATAATTAAAAAAACAATGCAGAATAAAAGGACAAAGCTGATAATATGAATGTATGCCGGTGCTGTTATCCATTCCGACAACATCAATGACACGGTTTCAGAATAATAATATGCCACATAAAAGCCGGTCACCAGAGCGATGGCGGAAAAAACCTCTTTAATTAACCCCCTGAAAATTCCACGAATAACACAATATCCCAAAATAACGACAATCGCCATGTCAAACGGATTCATAATCCCCCACCTGATTTAAAAAAAATATAACTGTATCAACATGTTAAACTATATAAAATAAAAATCACCGTCAAGAAAATTCTTGTTTTTTCTTTTCATCACATTGTAAAATATTCAAATGGGTTTTCATTCAACCACTAAATTGCAAATTATAATATATGAGTAAATATCAAGAACACACAAAAACCGAACTGACGTTTTCAGATATCCACTTTGCCAATGAACTTCTGGGCGCACATAACAGCAATCTTGCCCGTATTGCCGAAGCAACCGACACCTCCATCTCTGCAAGGGGAAATACAATATCCATCTCCGGGGATACCATTTCATCAACCCTTGCTAAAAATATTCTCAATCAGCTCTATGGATTAATTAAGGACGGATATCCGGTTTATCCGAAAGATGTTGAGTATGCGGCCAATGTCCTGAGCCGGGATGACGGCATATGTCTTAAAGATATTTTTCTGGATACGGTTTATGTGACCTCAAAAAAACAAACCGTCACACCCAAAAGCCCTGCCCAAAAAGAGTATATTGATGCTATCCGAAAATATGATATTGTTTTCGGTGTCGGTCCGGCAGGTACCGGCAAAACATATCTTGCCATGGCCATGGCAGTGGCAGCCCTGGCAAAAAAGCAGGTCGATAGAATTATTCTTACCCGGCCGGCAGTGGAAGCCGGAGAAGCCCTTGGTTTTTTACCCGGCGATCTTGCAGAAAAAGTCAACCCTTACTTAAGACCTCTCTATGACGCGCTCCATGACATGATGGGCTTTGAAAAAGCCGCAGATATGATGCAGCAGGACGTTATAGAAGTGGCGCCTTTAGCGTTTATGCGCGGCAGAACATTAAACGATTCCTTTATTATATTGGATGAAGCGCAGAATTCCACTTCCGAACAGATGAAAATGTTTTTAACACGCATTGGGTTCAACTCCAAGGCTGTTATAACAGGCGATATAACCCAGAGCGACCTTCCGAATGATCGCGCATCAGGACTCATAGAGGCTAAAGAACTGATTTACGGCATTGACGGCATTCAATTTGTCTTTTTTTCAAAATATGATGTGGTCCGGCATAAACTGGTTCAAAAGATCATTGATGCATATGAAAAACAGGAAAATAGAACTTAATCGGTTTTTCCGGATCACGCTTGCATAAAACCGATGAAGCTGATAATTCAATATTAACCCACAAATAAATCATTGAGACCTCATGAACACAAGACCCAGCGACATATCCATTAAAAAACGTTTTTCTCCCAATTTCTGGATCTTGACAGGTATCCTTCTCTCCGTAACGATAATTTCATCGCTGATCCTGACCCCTAATCTGGACATTATACGCATCAACTATCGGCCGGGGGATATTGCGGATAAAAATATCAAGGCAACCGCCGATTTTTATGTTCTCGATACAAAAACAACCAACCAGAAACGCAAACAAGCCCGTGAGGCTACTTTAACTGTTTATGATTACGACAAATCAATGGTGACCAGGCTGAAAAATCAGATCAATCAGGCATTTAAACAGCCGAGATCGATCTATAAAGCCCAAAAACAGATTACTGATACGGATAAAAAACAGTCGTCCAACCCTGAACAAAAAAAAATACAACCAGCTGATCTCCATAATAAAATAATAGGATTAAAACCAAAATTTGAAAAGATTATTGGTATTCCGGTCAGTAACGGCGCTTATAAAATCCTTGAAAAGGAAAAATTTTCAAAGGAAATTTCAGACCTGATTGTCAAAATTTTATCTAAAATCTTGCAAAACGGGGTTGTTGCAAACAAAGACCTGCTGTTAAGGGAAAATGAGAAAGGCATTTCATTAAAAACGGTGGGCGCTGATTCTGAAAAAATCGTTACCAATTTAAAACATTTTTATGGACTTGACCAGGCCAAAACCATGGTGAGGATTTTGGGCGGACCGATTCTAAAGGATGTTGACTATACCCTTGTGAACCTGATTGTTGATTTTACCCAACGGCTCATTCAACCTAATATCACCTTAAACCGGAGCGAGACGGAAAATCGACGGAAAGTTGCTGAAGAATCTATAAAACCAATACTTTATAAGTTACGTCGGGGAGAAATGATCCTCCGGGAAGGAGAACCGGTCACCCCCCTGCACCTGTTACAACTCAATGAGCTACGGAAACAAACCGGAAAGCAGCAGGTAATTGAAAAAGGAATCGGCACCGGTCTCATCATCTTTGCCCTTATGACGATTACGTATATGATCCATCTGAAATTTCAAAAAAAAATTCTGCATTACCAGAATAAAAATCTCTTTTTCATCGGCAGCGTTGTCATCCTCTTTCTGCTTATTTTAAAATTATCCATATCCCTGGCTCTGACCCTGGCCCCGGAAGCTCCGTTTCCCATATCTCCTTCATCCATTTTCTACGGCATACCCCTTTCCGCAGCTGCCATGACCATATGTCAGTTTCTTGGATTTAATATCGCGTTTCCATTTGCCATCGTCCTGGCGCTTATTTCGGCGATTATGTTCGAAAACAGCTATGAACTCTGCCTGTTTTTCCTATTAAGCGGTATAATGGGTGCATACTGGGTTCAAGACTGCAAGGAGCGGCAGGGCTTTATCACGGCAGGTGTCAAAATCGGGTTGTTGAATATTTTACTGGCCACCATGATTGATATTTACATGGTCGATTTTTCAGGATTTAAACTCCTTTCGGACTGGACCTTTGCGTTTTTCGGGGGTGTCATTGCCGGCATCCTGACCGCCGGGCTTGCGCCATTGATGGAATTGTTATTTGGCTATACCACTGACAGCGCCCTTTATGCCCTTGCCAATCTTGATCAACCCCTACTTCGACGCCTGATGCTGGAAGCACCCGGCACGTATCATCATTCCGTGATTGTGGGCTCTCTGGCAGAAGCCGCGGCATCTGAAATCCGTGCCAACCCCCTTATGGCTAAAGTTTGCGGCTATTACCACGATATTGGAAAACTTAAAAATCCCCTTTATTTTATCGAAAATCAAAAAGACGGAAAAAATATTCATAATAAACTGGCCCCATCCATGTCGTGCCTGATTCTGATCTCTCATGTTAAAAACGGGATTGAACTGGCCAAAGAAAACAAACTCGGCCAGGATATACTTGATGCCATCAAGCAGCACCACGGCACGACTTTGATCAGTTTTTTTTATGACAAGGCAAAAAAACAGCAGAAAGAAGACCAGGCCGTCAACATAGATAATTTCAGGTATCCGGGCCCCAAACCCCAAACCCGCGAAACTGCGCTTGTCATGCTTGCAGATGTGGTTGAAGCTGCATCAAGAACCCTTGAGCAACCAACCGCAGATAGAATTCAGGGGCTGGTACAACAGCTTATCAATAAGCTGTTTTCAGACAACCAGCTTGATGAGTGCCCGTTGACATTAAAAGATTTAAATAATATCGCCCGAAGTTTTAACAAAATTTTAAACGGCATATATCACCACCGGGTTGAGTATCCGGAGAAATACGTTCCCGGAGAACCAAAGGAAAAAAATGGGCATACTGATCGACAACAAACAAAAACTGCACAAAATATCAATACCACAGATACGGAAAACAGCCCAAGCACTCTTAAACGCCTTGGACAGTCCTGATGGAGAACTTTCCATCCTTATCCTTGATGATCCGCAGATTGCAAGATTAAACCACCAATACCGGAACCGGCAGGGCCCGACGAATGTCCTTGCGTTTCCCATGCAGGAAGGAGATTTTTCCGATATTAACCCGGATCTTATAGGAGATGTGGTAATCTCCATTGAAACGACAGCAAAAGAAGCAGAACAAATGAAAATGAGCATCGAAAAACGCTTTAATTTCCTTCTGGTCCACGGGATTCTCCATCTTTTCGGGTATGACCATGAAAAATCCGAAGAAGCGGCAGTGAAAATGGATCAAAAAACCGAGGAACTTATTAAACTTATCACAATAGAGGACTAAAAAAATGGCAGGATTAGCTGTAAATGTTGACCATATTGCAACATTACGCCAGGCCAGGGGAACGAACTATCCGGACCCGATGGCAGCGGCGGTGCTGGCGGAACTGGCCGGCGCAGACGGGATTGTGGTGCATCTTCGCCAGGACCGGCGTCATATTCAGGACCGGGATGTATATCTGCTGAAAAAAACCGTAGCGTCAAAACTGATTCTTGAAATGGCGGCAACCGATGAAATGATTAAAATTGCTTCTGACGTTAAACCGAATCTTGTCACCCTGGTTCCGGAAAAAAGAGAAGAACTTACCACGGAAGGCGGGCTGGATATTATTACGCACAAAACAATTGTCGAAAAAGCGATTTGTGCGCTCCATGACCAGGGCATCGAAGTCAGCCTTTTTATCGATCCGGATCCACACCAGATCAACCAGGCCCGTGAAATCAATGCGGATATGATCGAAATTCATACGGGCGCGTTTTGTGATGCAGTTGACCCGGAAAAAAAAGACCATGCCTTTTCAACTGTTATCGAAGCTGCAAAAAAAGCCTATCAGTTGAATCTGGGCGTCAATGCCGGACATGGATTATGTTACAATACCATTAAACGCTTTAAAGGATTAAGAGAAATTGATGAGTTTTCCATTGGTCACAGCATCATTTCCCGGGCAGCGCTGGTGGGGATGGAGAAGGCGGTGGCTGATATGTTAAAATTGGTTAAAGAGTTATAGAAAGACTGAACGCTGAACATTCAACGCCCAACATCGAACGTCGAAGATGGATATCGCTTCGCTCAATCATTTTAATTAGAAGCTGTTTCAAAATCTTGGATCAGGTTTTATGGCAAGGCGCAGGCCGATGAAGAAACGCAGCATACATAAGAGATAGGGTATGTGAGTATTTTGAAGAGGACTGCAACACAGCCAGGAAGCCTTAGACGGAGTTTTGAAATAGCTTCCAGGAAAATTTACCATGCATTTAGTAACAGCCGATGAAATAAGAGAAATGGATCGTCTGACCATTGAATCATTTGGTCTTCCGGGTCGCGTTTTAATGGAAAATGCCGGGCGGGGCGCCACCCGGGTATTGATGAATAAATTTTCCGACATTGCATCAAAACGCGTTGGAATTATTGCCGGCCGGGGCAACAACGGCGGTGACGGGTTTGTTATTGCACGGTATCTGGCCCATGCCGGAGTTAATGTTACTGTATATCTGCTGTCTGAAATTTCCCGTCTTACAGGAGATGCCAAGGATAATTTTAAACTGCTGGCACCGCTGGATATTAACGTAATAAAAATACCGGATGAAAGCAGCTTTAAACGGCATAAAACAGAAATGACCCACGAGCATATCTGGGTGGATGCCATCCTCGGCACGGGTTTAAATTCAGATGTTGCCGGATTTTTCAAATCCGTGATTGAATTTATCAATGCATTAAACCGTCCCGTACTTGCCGTTGATATCGCATCCGGGCTGCACACGGATTCCGGCCAGATTTGCGGTATCTGCATTCAGGCCACCCTCACCGCCACGTTTGGATTTCCCAAGATCGGCCATATTCAGCTTCCGGGTGCTGCCTGCACCGGCGAACTTCATGTTATTGATATCGGTATTCCCCCTCATATTGTGAAAAATGTCGGCCCCCGACAGCACCTGCTGACCAAAGATATGGTTCTAAGCAATATGATTCCCCGCCCTTCTGATATTCACAAAGGCGGAACCGGCCATGTTCTGGTGGTTGCCGGTTCACCCGGCAAAACCGGTGCCGCGGCCATGTGCGCCATGTCAGCGCTTCGATCAGGAGCAGGACTGGTCACCTTAGGGGTTCCCAAAAGCTTAAATCCGGTGGTGGAACCTTTGGGCCTTGAAGTCATGACCGTCCCCATGGACGAATCCAAAACCGGGACGTTCAGCGAAAAGGCGGGAGAATCCATTTTAACGCTTCTTGAAGATAAAAAATGCCTGGGGATCGGCCCCGGGATCGGTACGGAAACCGGCACCATGAGCCTTGTGCATCAACTCGTCAAAGAAAGCCCGGTTCCCATAGTAATTGATGCGGATGGATTAAACAACCTGGCAAACAACCCGGCAATATTACTCAAACGCAAATCCGAAATCATTTTAACCCCGCACCCCGGTGAAATGGCCAGGCTGGTTAACGCCAGGCCCGGAGACATTCAAAAGGATCGTGTGGGATACGCCAGAAAATTTGCTGAAACATATAATGTTCATCTTGTTTTAAAAGGCGCCCGAACCATTGTCGCCCATCCAAACGGTGATGTTTATATTAATCTTAGCGGAAATCCGGGGATGGCATCTGCGGGCATGGGCGACGTGTTGACCGGAATGGTGGCCGGGTTCATTGCCCAGGGGTATCCCCTTGCAACAGCTGCTCAGATCGCCGTTTATCTTCATGGCGATGCGGGGGATAATCTGGCAGACGCCAGAGGCCCTTTTGGTTATATTGCTTCTGATGTCATGGACAGCTTGCCGGAGGCAATCAAGCGGCTGATGGCAGGGAACGCGTTTAGTAACCAGTATGATTGCGGCATGCCGCATCAGACAATTCTGTAACCTAACAGCAACTCAACACACCATGCCTTTAACTTAAAGGCATGGGTCTAACACGTTATGTAAAATTGAAAAAATAAGATGCAAGACCCGCTTAAAATAACCACCCATTCCCCGGACAGAACCCGATTTATCGGAGAAGTCATCGGCCGGGCCATTGATACAAACACCGTGATTGCCCTGACCGGAGATTTAGGGGCAGGAAAAACCGTTTTTGTCCAGGGCCTTGCCCGGGGCCTTGAAGTGCCGGCCGATTATTATATTACAAGCCCGACATACACATTGATCAATGAATATCCCGGCCGGATCCGATTGTTCCATGTTGATCTTTATCGGATAACATCGCAAACTGAGCTGTTTGACATCGGTTTTGATGACATCTGTGACGGAAACGGCGTGATGGTTGTTGAATGGGCGGACCGCCTGGAACCCGGAGATTTGTCAGAAGATATCTCCATCGCAATCAACACCATTGATAACACAACCCGTGAATTTTGCATTTTTTTTTATGGACGAAAAAAAACAAAGTTGCTACAGCATCTGAAAGATATATTAACTCATCAATAAGGGATAAATATGGCACTAATCGTACAAAAATACGGCGGCACATCCGTTGGCGATCTGGACAAGATTCGAAATGTCGCCGGCCGTATCGCCAAAACCTATGACCAGGGCAATAATGTTGTTGTCATTCTTTCCGCCATGGGCGGCGTCACCGACAAACTCATTGACACGGCGGAGAAAATAACGGAATTTCCAGATAAACGTGAAATGGACGTTCTGCTGGCCACCGGCGAACAAACCACCGTGGCATTGATGGCAATAACATTGAAATCAATGGGATACAAGGCTCACTCAATTCTGGGGCATCAGGCTGAAGTTTTGACGGACAACCAGGCAGGCAAAGCCCGTATATTAAGTATCGGAGCAACCCGAATCAGGAAGTTGCTTGCGCACAAACAAATCGTTATTGTCGCCGGATTCCAGGGAGCTGATTCAAAAGGGCATATCACAACGCTTGGCCGGGGGGGATCGGACACGTCTGCTGTGGCGGTGGCTTCAGCAATCGAGGCTGACCAATGTGAAATATACACGGATGTGGACGGTGTTTATACCGCAGATCCCAATATATGCAGCCGGGCCCGAAAACTCGACAAAATCTCCTATGATGAAATGCTTGAAATGGCCAGTCTCGGCGCCAAAGTACTGCAGATCCGCTCGGTGGAATTTGCCATGAAATATAATGTCCCGATCCATGTAAGATCGTCATTTAATGAGGAGGAAGGTACAATGGTGGTTAATGAAGATGCCAATATGGAAAAAGTGATAGTTTCGAGTGTAACACACAATAAAAATGAAGCCAGGATAACCCTGTTAAAAATTCCGGATGAGCCGGGAATTGCTTCCAAGATTCTTTCTCCCATTTCCGAAGCCGGCATCATCGTGGACATCATTATCCAAAACACCCGCTCCGGCAACATGACGGATCTGACATTTACGGTGTCCAAAACCGATTTTAAAGCGGCCATGCAAATCTCAAAACAGACTGCGAGTCAAATCAATGCAGGAGAAGTTGTGGGGGATGAAAATATAGCTAAAATTTCCGTTATTGGCGTGGGCATGCGAAGCCATTCCGGGGTGGCCGCAAAAATGTTCGCCACCCTGGCGGCTGAAAATATCAATATCCTGTTGATCAGCACATCAGAAATCAGGATATCGTGTATTATAGAGGAGAAATATACGGAACTGGCGGTTCGCTCCCTTCATACTGCTTTTGATCTTGATGAGAAAAAATAATAATGCCGTTGAAACAATTTAATCCGGATCAACTGATCTTTGCGGTCATTCTTGCAGCCGTCATCCTCGGGATAACCGCATACAGGCTATATTGGGGATAGCATTAGCAATTCAGGTGAATATCAGATGATTGCATGAACTGCCCTGAGCTATCGAGATGCCCCGTCAAGAAGGGAAAAAAACATTACTATCTGCGGTTTACCAAACAAAAAATGCGAATAGCAAAGCGCAGAATATATGAAAATTCAGACGAGTTCAAAATCAAAGAGCATTTTGTGACGCCATCAAGCTTGCCAGATCGCTTGTTGACAATCCTTTCAGATAAATGAGAAAAAACAGAATTGAGAAAATAAAAAATATGACATAA
>JAOZOL010000368.1 GCA_029933295.1 Desulfobacterales bacterium
CTTTTTGAAGATCATGCAGATGTCAAAGGATACCCTGCCAGTATGATTAAGTTGATGAATTTACTAATTATCCTTGATGCGGTCCAGGCACAGCATATTTCTCTGGATGACCCGGTCACCGTATCGGCAAAGGTTTCTAAGATGGGCGGCTCCCAGGTGTATTTAAAGGAAAAAGAAGTTTTTCCGGTTGAAGAACTGATTTATGCAATGATGGTTCAGTCAGCCAATGACGCGGCCCTTGCCCTTGCGGTGCATTATACCGGCAGTATGGAGGTCTTTGTTGATTTGATGAACAAAAAGGCTGAAGAAATTGGTATGAAGGATACGGTTTTTTATTCCGTGCATGGACTCCCGCCGTCAGGAAAGAAAAAGCCGGATGTTACAACGGCACGCGATATGGCAACGCTCAGTCGGGAATTGTTAAAATACCCGGAAGCATTGAAATATACTGCAACAAAGGTCCGTAAGTTCCGGCCGGATATCCCGGAACCGTTTATCCTGCGAACCCATAATCATCTGCTTAAGGATTTTGAAGGATGTGACGGCTTGAAAACCGGCTATTTTCGTGCAGCTGGTTTTTCCATCGCCGCCACTGCTCAAAAAAATGATGTTCGGGCGATTGCCGTCGTTTTAGGAAGCGTCAGCAGCAAAGAGCGTGATAAACACGCCCGTCTTTTGCTTTCCAAAGGACTGATGGAAATACTACTCAATCCGCCGATTGTTGAAAAATCGTCGGCCCTATCGGAAGTTGACGCAGAGAATCTGGATCAGGAAATCGAATATGTTCGAATTCCCAAACGTACGTTTAAAGTGGCGGCTACCTTAAATGCTGCCATTATCATCCTGCTTTTTGCGGTACTCTATTTTCAGCGGGCCAAAGGAAATCGTTATTGAATCGGTTGAAAAATTTTTCAGCAGCCTTCTTCAAGTGCTGATCCCGGACCGCCTAAAGGGCGGAAACATTTTTTACCAGCGCCGCATACCGGACATTTCCATTCCTCCGGTATTTCTTTAAATTGAGTACCTTTAGGGATTTTGCCTTTCCGGTCTCCCCGGTCCGGATCATAGATGCAACCACAATTGACAGTTTGGCACTGGTACATTTTTTCAGGATTGGCCATTCTCCTCCTCCTTGTATTGCCCAGGATGAATTAATCAGTTTTTATTTTCCGGTTTTTTTTCAGCAATGGTTACCGAATTGGGTTTTTCTTTTTCTGTCACCTGACAGGAATTACGCATTCATGTGGATATGCCCAGTTTTGGCAGCAGGTATAGCTGCAGAAAAAAATAAACCCCGATAAATATAAGAGATAGAGCAACGCCGTTCATAATATCTCACCTGTTTGATTTTTATTTAATGGATACCGTTTTTAACTGAATTTTATGTAACATATAATAATCATGATTGTTAATTAATCAACAAAACAAAGCTAGGGGAGACAGTTTTCCTGAAAAGTTTTTTTTTGCATTATTTTGTTTTAAGGTGTTCAGCTATGTCTGGTTTGATTTTTTGTCCCGCTGTGTCTGGTAACTACTCAGTAAGTCCGGGTGATGTAGCGGAGGCCTTCAGGCCTCCATAAAATCGTTACTTTCAGGTCATGTGAAATGGAAGGCTGAAGCCTTCCGCTATCATGGATTGTACATAAATTTACATTTTTTTCCCGGACTTATTGAGAAGTTACTGTGTTCGTTTATAAGTGTTTGTCAATTTTAAAAATTCAAAAAGTGTGAAGTGACTAAAGTGATCTAAATTGCCTAAAGTTGTGGACTGCGCTAAACGCGCGATCATTCTTAACATAAAAATTGAAAATGCCGAAGGCATTAACCATAACTTTAGCTCACTTCAAACTTTAGTTCACTTTTAATTTTTCCGGTTTATCCGGGCTATAGTATCTGTATTCAAAATACATACACCCCGTCAGTGAGTTATCCGGCCATTTCCATAGGCTCAGAGAGATAAGGAGATGGCGTGTTAACGTGATTGTCCAGATAAATGGGCGAGGGATTTTTAAATCCCGTGAGAAGGGGCAGCCTGTGAAGCAGCTGGATGTATTGGGCGGACTGTTTGTCTGCCACTTTGTCCAGCACCAAGGACACGGGGAGCTGGGTAAAGGTCCGGACGGAATCCACAAACAATATGATTCTGGGGATTCCCTTGTACAGGTTCAGGTAGGTGCCCACAATAGCGGCAATGGATCGGGATAAATGGAGGTATTCACTTTTAACGACCAGCCCCAAGTGTTGGGTGTTGGACATCAGGTGCAGCACCACCTGGAGCCGCCGGTGCAGACCGGTAATCCCTTCCCGTCTGAGTTGAAAAATGAATGTCCGGGTCAGCGGGGTTACTTTTTTTTTCTTCAATGTCTGGGACAGGGTGCATTTGATTTCCGCCTCCCGCTTCCGGTTTTGTTCCGGGTTTGAGCTGATGTTGATCAATGCGGTGGTCAATAGTTCAACATCCGCCGTTAGCGCACCGGAAACATAGTCCCATAGCGGTTTCCATTTTCCCTGTAAATCGACACAGTTGCCCCAGTCTACAAAATACATATCCCCATTTGCATTGAACAGGATATTGCCCGGATGAAGATCGCCATGAAATTCCTGGTAAACAAATATATGCAGCAAAATGGTGTACAAAAAACGGGAAGCGATCTGGCGGGCATTTTTATTGCGTTTTTTCTTTGGGATAAAATTTAAAATCTGGGCAATATTGGTGGCGTCTTCGATATATTCCATTTCAATAATTCGGTTGGACGCGGAAAAGACCTCGGGCACATTCCAGACAAGGGAGTCTTTGCTTCTTTGCGCAAAGCGTTTCTGGCTTTCGGCTTCCTGTTCAAAATCCAGCTCCCGTTGAAAACCGGTGACAAATTCATCCGCCTGTTGCTGGATAGCTTCCAGAA
>JAOZOL010000369.1 GCA_029933295.1 Desulfobacterales bacterium
CACCGATCGTCACAAACAATCCCTTGGCCGTGGACGGATGTTCCCCACGCCCGTGGGGATGAACCGTGGGATTGTCACTCAGGAATTCAGAAAAATAGATGTTCCCCACGCCCGTGGGGATGAACCGGGCCTCTTTATTGGGCAACGGGTTGAGTGTTAATGTTCCCCACGCCCGTGGGGATGACCGAAATACATAATATTGATACCGACATCCCAATTATGTTCACCCCGCCCCCCCGCGCGGGGGCGTGGATTGAAACGCAATTCTAAAAAATAATTTACCCCCTTCAGTATTCATGTTATATATCGAAATATTTCTGCTGTTAGAATAAAAACCATCAACGATAAAACAAATGAAACAAACATATATTAACAAATTCAATACAGTTTACGGATCAAGCGACTGTTATTACGGGTTGGAGCTTCGGCGCGAATTTACTGATTATTTTGCAAAAAAAGAGTTAGCAAATAAGCACGCCCTTGATCTGGGATGCGGAGAAGGTCGATATTCGCTGTTCATGGCTCAACATGGATGTCATGTTACCGCTATTGACCGTTCTCCGGTGGGTATTGAAAAACTTCAACACATATCTAAAAAACACCGGTTGTCAATAATTACAAAGCTAATCGACATTGCTGAATTTGATTTTTCCCCAAATAACTATGATGACAACTATGATGGTCTCTATGATATAATTGTTGCGGCAACGGTACTTGATCATTTAGATGACAAATTACGGGAAAGAACGGTTTTTAATATCAAAAAAGCATTAAAACCTTCGGGAATCCTTTATGCGAATGTATTTACCAGGTCAGATCCCGGATACAATCTCAAACAGAATGATTCGGCAACATCTGGTGCAACAAATATCAGCGATACGGCTGAATGCATGGCGCATTATTTTGACCATAATGAATTAAAATCTCTATTTAATGATTTTGAGCATCTTTATTATTATGAAGGAAACGAACCGGATCTTTCCCACGGTCGCCCCCATCATCATGGATGGGCCTGCCTCCTGGCTCAAAAGCCTGTCTGATTCTTTCAATCAACTCTTTGTATCAAAGTCTATGCCTGCCTGCTTTAATGCCGCAACACCGGCTTCAACACTGACGGTATTCTCAAAACCTTTATCCGCAAGATTAATCTGGGCCTCATAGGATCGGATTCCGGTATTACAGACCAGAATCAGTTTCTTATTTTTAGGCACTTCATCCATGCGCTGCAGAAGTTCATTGTGGGGAATACTCTTCCATATGTCCGGGTATTTTTCCTCAAAAACACGGGCGTCTGCATATGCCCGGCAATCAATATAAACACAGTCGTCATCTTGACGATTTTGCCAGCATTCCTCAAACCCATCAAAGCTTATCGGAGTATATCGACCGTCTAAAAAATTTTCCGCTGCATTGCCCAAAGCGTTAATGATGTCCATGGCTGACGCAAACGGCGGTGAATAAGCGAGTTCGAGATTACTGATCGCTTCAACGCCAGGATGATACTGTAGAATCGATGCAACGGCATTTACACGGGCAAACATTCCGCTGCACTCTCCTCCAAACCCTTGAATCCCCAAAACCCTGCGGTTTTTTCGATCCACCACGAGTTCTAAGTAGATAATCTCTTTTTCCGGATAAAAATGTGCCCTGTCAAACTGAGCAACCTGTATTCCAACAGCATCAAACCCCTCTTTTTTAGCGGTTTCAACTGACAAACCAGCGCCCGCAAGTGCCATATCGAAGGTTTTAATAACAAAACTGCCCACCGCACCCTTAAATCGTGCATCTCCACCGGCCAGATTCGTTCCTATCACCCTTCCCTGACGATTTGCCATGGAACCTAAGGGAAAATACCCCGGTTTATCGGTGATTAAATTTTTTATCTGAATACAATCCCCACCGGCATAAATATCCGGATCCGACGTTTGCATCCGTTCATTCACCATTAAAAAACCTCCTGGTGCAATATCAAGCCCGGCATCCTTTGCGAGATCCGTATTCGGACCGATGCCAACCGCCATGATGACCAGGTCCGCAGGTAAAGTGCGTTTGTTGGTTTTCACAGACTCAACTAAGTCCGTCCCTTCAATCGCTTCAACCGATTCATCCAGATAAAAAGAAATACCACCTTCTTCCATGCGATGTTGTGCCATGCGCGACAGATTCCTGCTGACAAACCCAGGCATAATCTGGTCGCAATATTCCACCACCGATGTTTCAATCTGCCACATATCAGCAAGAGCTTCCGCCATTTCCAGACCAATGAAACCGGCACCGATCACGACCGCTTTTTCAACCTTACCCGTTGTTATCATTTGTTTGATCTTTATGGCATCGTTAAGATTGCCGACACTATAAATATTTCCCAAAGAAGCACCGGGAATATTCAGGGCTTTCGGTCTGGTACCAACACCGATAACCAGTTTGTCATATGAAAGGTTTTTTTCCGATCCGTCTCTTTTCCGCACCAAGACCGTTTTGTTCTTTCGGTCAATCTTTATGGCTTTTGTTCCGGGCAATGCAGCGACGCCTTTGTCATCTTGAAAAAAAATATCATCACGGACCATGTGAAAACTGGTGGACCGCAGTTCTTTTTCGTCACTTACATCTCCGGATATAAAATACGGGATGCCGCAGCCGCCATATGAGATCAATTCATCCTGGTCAATCAAAGTGACATTCGCATCCTGCCGGAGTCTTTTAAAACGGCAAGCCGCCTTTGGCCCCACCGCCACTGCTCCTATAACTATAATATTTTCAGACATATAATCACTCCTTATAAAATTTTCAGGATTAAAACCGATTAAAAACAAAAAATTTAAACCTATTATTTTGTCTTCGCAAGAAATTTAACAAAAAATTTAACAAAAAGTGTTTGACCTTCTTGTGGATTATCTAT
>JAOZOL010000370.1 GCA_029933295.1 Desulfobacterales bacterium
CAAATGTCGCTTCACAAACCATTTTCACGGGTTTTCCTCAAATTTAAATTCAAATTCAAATGCGGTTACCCTGATAGAGAACAAGGAACAACTTGACGAATGCATGAATTTACGTTTATACAGATAAAAGCCCTTAATATTTCAAGAGGATATTCGATATTCCCTTAACAATGAAAAAAGAATTATCTGAAGAAAAGTTAAAAGAAAAAATTTGCTCCCTTGAGAAAGAAGCTCGGACGCTTAAGGACTCCCTGCTTTCGCAAAAAGAAAACGAGGAAAAATTCCGTCTAAGCCAGGAGCAACTTTTTCAGGCCCAGAAGATGGAAACATTAGGCACGTTGGTCGCCGGTGTGGCCCATGAAATCAATAATCCCATCAATCTGATCATGTACAACATTCCGTTGTTAAAAAAAATCTGGCATGATTTTAAACCGGTTTTAAGTAATCATGCGACACGGTATCCGGCCCAAAAATACGGCGGGCTGACATACGATTTTTTAAATGAAAATCTGAATCAATTGATCAGCGATATGGATCTGGCTGCCAAACGGGTCGAAACCATTGTCAGCAGTCTCAAAGATTTTTCACGAAAATCAAGTATCATTGATAAATCGGAAATGTCTGTCAATGATGCAGTACAAAACACACTGCGTCTGGCCCAATCGACACTCAAAAAATCAAAAGTAGACGTCCAGATTGATTTGTCAGATGCCATTCCCCCCATTAAAGGTCATCTTCAAAGTATTGAGCAAATCATATTAAATCTTGTGATCAATGCCATTGAGGCCATTGATCATGATCATGGCGCTATCCGCATTAATACGGATTATGATGAAAAAAATAAGCAGGTTATCCTGATAGTTTCCGATAACGGCAGCGGCATGACGCCGGAAATCCTTGAAAAGATATTTGATCCATTTTTTACACAAAAACAGACACAGGGGGGAACCGGCCTGGGACTATCCGTAACATACAGCCTGGTGAAAGCCCATGAAGGCGAAATCACGTGTCACAGTGAGGAAGGCAGGGGTACAAAGTTTATTGTTACGCTTCCCTTATCCCCGGGGAAAAAGCCATTGAAAATTCTTATTGCCGATGATGATTCCGGCCTTCAAAAATTGCTTTATCAGGCACTTTCCAAGGCGGGGAATTATAGGATAGAAAAAGCGTTTAACGGGATCCAGGCATTGATAAAACTGGGAACGTATCTTCCGGATCTTCTGATTCTTGATCTTTTTATGCCCCAGATGAACGGACTGGATGTGTGCCGGACAATCATCAAAGAAAAAAAATTATCCAAAATGAAAGTCATGATTATCACGGGGCTCCCAAACAGCAATGAGCTTGCGGAAATAAAAAAAATCGGTTTTATGAATGTGTATACCAAACCTTTTAACATCAGCCGGTTTGTCAAAGCAGTGGAAGAGATTCTGGCTTTTGAAAGGAATTCTCTATGATATCCGTTCCTGAAACATTCACTCCCATACTGGCAGTGGATGACGATAAAGGGTTGCTTTTGAGTGTCCGGGCATCGTTGCTAAGCGCCGGGATGCCGGAGCCTGCCATTGTTTCCGACAGCAGGGAAGTGATGGAGTTGATCCGAAAAAATCAATTTCAGCTTGTGTTAATCGATCTGGTCATGCCGCATATTGACGGTATCGCCCTTTTAGAAAAGATCAAAACAGAAGTTCCGGAGATTGAATGCATCATCATCACTGCGGTTGATGATGTGGCAACTGCGGTGCAGGCCATGCAGTTCGGCGCCTACGATTATCTGGTAAAACCGTTGCAAACGGAAAAACTCCTGATTGTGATAAAAAATGCCCTGGAAAAATATGAACTTCGCAATAATCTGAATCTGCTCGAAAAAAGTCAGACCTTTTCAACGCTTCAGTTTCCCGAAATTTTTGAAACGATTGTGGCCGAAGACGAGGCCATGGCCCTGGTTTTTCATCAGGCGGAAAATTTCGGATATAATGATTATCATTTATTGATCACGGGTGAAACCGGTGTTGGCAAGGAGATGCTGGCCCGCGCGGTTCATCGTTTAAGCGCGCGGGCTTCCGGGCCGTTTGTCGCCATCAGCATGCCGTCGTTTAGCCAAGCCCTTTTTGAGGACGAAGTGTTCGGCCATGTAAAAGGGGCCTATACGGGTGCGGATTCCGAAAAAAAAGGATTTTTTGAAAAAGCACATACCGGCACGCTTTTTTTAGACGAGATTGCAGAAATGCCCCCTGAAATGCAGGCGAAACTGCTTCGGGTGATTCAGGAAAAAGAACTTTACCGGCTTGGCAGCACCCAGGCAAGCCCCGTTGATGTAAGGATCATTTCGGCAACCAACCGTGATACAGCAGAAGAAGTGCGCAAAGGAAATTTCAGAAAGGATCTTTTGTATCGGTTAAAGGTATGCCATATCCATATCCCGCCCCTTCGCCAGCGAAAAAAAGATATTATGCCCCTTGCGCAGCATTTTTTAACCGTGCATTGTCAAAAAACGGGCAAAGAAATTAATTCCATTTCGCCGCAAGCGTCCCGGTTATTGTTGAGCTATTCATTTCCTGGAAATGTCCGGGAGCTTGAAAATATTATTGCATCATCACTACTTGTTGAAAAAGGAGATGTTCTTTCACATGTTTCCATTGCGCCATTAATCCAGGCCCCGAATGATTTGGGAACCGGCACGGACGGCCTGATTACACTTGAGGAATTGGAAAAAACGCATATCCTCCGCGCCCTGGAATTTACCGGAAACAATCGTACCCATGCGGCATCCATTTTAGGCATCAGTGTCAGAACATTGCAGAGAAAAATTAAGGAATATGAAAGCAAATCAGATTTGATTTAATTGGTGGGCCGTGAAGGAATCGAACCTTCAACCTACTGATTAAGAGTC
>JAOZOL010000371.1 GCA_029933295.1 Desulfobacterales bacterium
ACAGTCTGATCGAAGTGAGGATTGTAGACAACAACCGGATTGTCATTCTGAAAGAATTTTTTCTTCTCCTTGTTGAGTCCCTGTACGACTTCAAATTTCGGCCAACCGATAACCGCATATTTCCCCTTTTCAAGGTAGTTGAGATCTTTGAGGATATCGACATACTTCTGCCCCGGCAGGAGGGTCAAATCAAAAGCTCCTGATCGATCATCAAAGCCCCCCTCACGATCACCGGCACCATGTCTTGTATGGATAAGGATGAGCTTGTCAATCCCATAATGAGTCCGTAATTTCATACAGTTTCTCTCTGGTGCAACAAGAACATCAAGGTGTCGAAAAAAATCCAGATTATTTTTTAGAATCATTTTTTTACGTTTAAGTTTCTGTCGCGAAATAATCGGGTCAACGAGGGTGTAGTACCATGGGACTGAGAGCATTTTGAACTGACATTTGTGCCCGGGATAGAGGGTCTCTATCCGTTTGACAAATTCCATCTCCTGCTGGGATGAACAGGCAATGGTGACGTCCATCTCAGGATATCTTTTTGAAAGTTCAAAAGCGTAGGGGACCGCATGAGGAATCTGGTGGGTAAAATAGTGATTAAAAAGAAAACCAACTTTCAACATTATTCTTTCCATCTTGTCTATTTAGAGTTTGTATCCGGAAAACATTTAGTATTTACCAGTGTTACTTTTTTTAATACCTCAAGGTAACCATTTATTGCATTTTCTACAGAAAAATCTGCGGCTCTGAGCTTTAATACCTCTCTATCGATCGGGGCATCCAGAACAGTAGAAATCGCAGCCGCAAGAGCTTTATCATCTCCCGGGTGAACCAGCGGTCCATACTTTCCATTTTCAAGGATTTCTGACGCACCCCCGGGACAATCGGTACTCACAACCGGGCATCCTGCTGCCATTGCCTCAATGAGAACCCCGGGAAGCCCCTCCCATATTGAGGAAAGACAGAATACCGAAGCGTTTGCCATCCATGCTATTGGATTATCAACATATCCCGGCATTTCAACATCATCGACTAAACCCAGATCCTCGATCAGAGAAGAGATTTTATTTCGATCTTTTCCTTCGCCCAAGATAACTAATCGAGCCTTACGCTTTTTACGTAGTAAAGAAAAAGCTTTGACCAGGGTGATAAAATCTTTCTGTTCGGTCAGCCGACCAACCCCGATAATCACAGGAGGTGCACCGGGAACAAACCATGGGTGTTGCAGAGAAGCCGCTGCTTTATCTACGAGATCAAGAGTAAAAGTAGGATTGTAGATTGTTGTAACACGGTGGGAGGGTATTTCTGCGGAGGATTTAATGTCGTCAGCAATTCCTTCCGCAACCGTGATGATCGCATCAGCCTGTCGATAGAGTCGGCAAGCTAAATAATAACGGACCTTTTTTGCCAACTGATGCCCTTGCAACAACGAAGTACTGAGATGATTACTCACTCGCGTTATCAAGGGAATCTTTGTTCCTGAAAGCTTTCGGGCTCCGATTGCTGCAAGGTTGACATGATTTGCCGCAGCAAGAAGAACATCCGGTCGATTTTTACGCAAGTAGCAAGCGAGAGCAAATTGACTGAAAAAAATCTTTCTTCGCCGCGACCCTCTTCTGCAGAGGATTCCTGCGGAAAATGTTGTGGCAAGTTCCACAAGTTGGACAGAGCTCGGAAGCTCTGAGACAAGCGGACCTTTTCCACTGATAACAACCATGTCGACGGAATGACCCCGACGGCTAAATCCTTCCGCTAGAGTCAGTGTCCGGCGGGTAGCACCTCCACCGGTAAGACCATAGATAAAAATAGCAATACGCATAAATCCATTACATCTCTGGTTTTTTGAACTTGGATAAACAATAAAATTGTACTTTTAAAATCTTTTTGTAAAATTTCATCAGCTTCGGAAATCGTGTCAAAACTCTGCTGAGTCCTTTTTCTAATTTACAAAGATCATTATAAACCAAATCTGTCACCAGCATTTGATCCTGTGCTTTTCCTGAAAGCTTCCCTTTAACCACAGCCGTCATAGCAAGCTGCCTCAAAAGAAGATCATACGCGGCACTATCTACCAGGTGATAATTTTTTTTAAATGCAAGGTAGCGATAAAGAGCCGCACTTGGCTGGTTAGACGAGAGGCTGTTCTGAGTATTTTTTCGATAAGCAGAAGTCGGTTGTGGGTCGAATAACCAGCCATGCTTATGGATAATTCTTAACCAGAAATCGATATCATGCCGCCTGATAAGCTCTGGATCAAACCCTCCAATTGTCTCAGCTCTTTTTCTTTCAACGATACATGCCGACATGCCAACAAAATGTTTGTAGTTAAGATAAAGATTAAGATAAGTATCAATTCCTTGAGCCACTACTTCTTTATTAACCGGACATTTTTTTTTGGTGAAAATTGTATCATTCGAACTCACCCAATCATAATGGTTGATATAGCCAACAATATTATGGGTTTTGATGAATTGTTTTGCACGACTCAGGTGATTTGGATACCAGATATCATCTGCATCAAGAAAAGCTAACCAATCGCCCGTAGCCGCTTCGATTCCTTCATTTCTTGCATTGCTGGCACCGGTACCGCTGGCGCGGACAAGGAGAACATCGATCTCTGAAGCTTTTATGAGATCAACACTTTTATCTTTGGAGTGGTCATCAATAACAATAATCTCATCGGCCCGGTACTCTTGATGAATAACCGATTGAAGGGATGAGATAATTGTCTGTTCGGCATTATGACAAGGGATAATTACACTAATCTTCAAGAATAGACTCTTTTTGGAATTTGCAAGGGTGTGATTCTCTCTACCGCTATGTCTTCATCCACTCCGATTAAAAACTACATTTCCTTTGTCATCATCGGTTTCAATTCGGCAAAAGTTT
>JAOZOL010000372.1 GCA_029933295.1 Desulfobacterales bacterium
ATATCAGGTAGCTTCGTTTTATTCTCAACTTGAGCGAAGTGGATAACCAAAAAATGTAAAATAGAGAAAAATGCCATGACCGACAAAGTACTTGTGATTCACGGGCCGAATTTAAATATGCTCGGCAAAAGAGAACCAGAACAATACGGCACCTCAACCCTTGATGAAATCAATACGGATTTAAAAAACCACAGCCGGAAAATCGGACTTGAGGTGGATTTTTTCCAATCCAACCATGAAGGGGCCATTGTGGAAAAAATTCAGGATAGCCGCGATGCTTATGCCGGTTTAATCATTAACCCGGCTGGATATACCCATTCAAGCGTTGCCATACGGGATGCCATTCTTCTTTTGGATATGCCGGTTATTGAAATTCACTTATCGAACATTTACAAAAGAGAATCCTTCCGGCATCACTCGTTAATGTCGGACGTGGTGACAGGCCAAATCACAGGCTTTGGTGCGCAGGGCTATATCATGGCACTTGATGCGATAAGCAACCTTTTAAAAAAATAATGACAAAACGATATCTCTATCCTGCGGCTGTTTTAATCATCGGACTTTGCACCGCACAGCTTTTATTCACTTTTCTTGTATATCTGTCTGACACTGCCCTCTTCCGCCACCTGATCGCCATTAAACACGCCGGTTTTCTGACCGTCCCCAATGACCATGTGATGATGACCCTTCAAAACATGGTGCCCGCATTTTACGGCGCTTTTTTTTTTACATTAACAACCGGCGCCGGATTATCCATGGCCGCTTTCTGGCTGATTTTAATATGGCTTCGGTTTTTAAATCAAAGCCGGTTTATATTTGTTTGCATTCTGATTTTCTGGATTTTTATTTTATATAAATTAAACAGCCAGGGATTGAACCTTGTTGTGTCGCTGGCCTTTATCATTACCCCTGTTATTGTCGGGCTGTTTACGATAAGGCTTTATTCGCAAAATAGTGTTCGATTGAAGCCTTTAAATATAATTATCCACTTTATTGTTATCATTCTTATCGGAGCGGCCTGGGCACCGAAATTAAACAGCAATGCGTTTATCACAATTCGGGATCATCTTCTGCTGGCACATCCTTTGGGAAAAAAGATAAACACATTTTATTACAAATATACATTATACCCGGCTGAAACCTTTAAATCACTCGACCAGAAACTTTTAAAAACATGCATGGTAAACATCAAAGACAAGAATCTGTATCAAAAAGTCAAAACCCGCCTGCGGCAGCACGATTATTTGACGGTTGACGAAAACACACCGATCGATTTAACCATTTTTCAAAAAAACGATCGCCTTTTATTTCAACGCAATGAAAAAATCATGCATCAATGCAGCGTTGATGCGTTTCTTGACACTCCGAAACATCAATTGGAATTGTTTTCTGAAAACTGCGATAAAAATATTTTTTTCAGGCAGATAACCTTTTTAAGCCTTGTTGTCTGCTCGCCCCTGCTCTGCTATCTTTTCCTTTACTCTATGATATTCCTTATGCTTTTTTTTGTACGTCCGCCGGCAATGCGGTCTGCATGTGCATCAGTTGTGTGCCTGGCACTCGGTATTGCAATTGCATTACCCCTTTATCAAATCCACACAGAGATTGAGACAAAAAAAACCCCTGAAATCTTAAGTGCCTTACAGTCAACAGACTGGCACGACCGAGTGTTTGCGCTAAAAACCCTGGCAGATAAAAATTTATCCATCACGCAATCCAACATAATTCAAAAACTCTTTCAAAGTCCGATTATCCCCGAACGCTACTGGCTGGCAAAAGACCTTGGCAGCAGCGACTCGGCAGAATCATATAACATGCTGGTCAATCTTTTGAACGACCCATCTCCCAATGTGGTTTGCATGGCATTATACAGCATTGGCAAAAAAAACCGGTCAATGACCACACAAAAAATAATTGCTCTGATCGCAGCATCAAAGCACTGGTATGTTCAATGGTATGCTTATAAATCATTAAAGAGGCTCGGATGGACACAAACAAAATAGGAACCCTGCCTTTTATTTTATCCATAACTGTTATCGGCATTGTTGAAAGTGCGGCTTGCAAATTCTTTCAGCCCTCACTGACGGCAACCGGCATATCTCGATGCCTTGAAATCATTTTCATCCTTGCCGTCTTTTATCTGTTTTACAGGGACGCAGGCCCTTTAGGGCTGGCACGAAATCAAATATTATCAGGCCTTAAAAAAGGACTCATCTGGTCTGCCGGATTCGGTGCCGTATCAGCTCTTATCGGACTATGCCTGCTTCTTTGCGGCATCAACCCGTTTCACCTCATTCATGTTTCTCTGCCAAAAAACCTGCCGGAAATCTTTTTGTTTTATTTTGTGGGAGGCATCATTGCGCCCATTGCAGAAGAGATTTTTTTTCGCGGCATTATTTATGGATATGTGAGAGGATTGTTGTACGACAAATTAAAAAAAAGCGGGGTATTGATTGCTTTAATGCTCAGCACGTTCCTGTTTGTCTATGCGCATCAAATTGGCGGCGGCATTCCAATTCCCCAAATTGTCGGCGGAATTGCTTTCTGTCTTTCTTTTGAAATTGAAAAAAAACTGGCCACCCCTATGGTTATTCATTGTTTGGGGAATATTGCCCTGTTTACCATTTCACTTTTGATGGCTTCGTAAAAAGCCCAATTTCTGCGTTGCGCTACATCCCTCATCACTGCGGCGTACGAAAAGTACGCCTCATTCTTCGGGATTTGCGACGCCTTGAACTTGAACTTTTTACTTTGCCATCGAAAACTGTCTTTTTACGGAAGTATTCTGTTTTTAAATAATTATTTCGTATTTTACCTTCGGCCTTCAACCTATGTATAGGTATGATGTCCGCTGATTTCGAAATTATTCCTTAA
>JAOZOL010000373.1 GCA_029933295.1 Desulfobacterales bacterium
TCTGACTGCATGCCGATTTTTTTCCAGATTTTTTCCTCAAGGTACAGGGACAGATCTTTTCCGGTGGTTGCCTTTAAGACCATGCCGATGACCTGGGTGTCCATGCTGACATAATGATTAAATGTTCCGGGTTCCCTTTCCCGTTCCAGGCTGGCAGCGAATTCATTGATGGAATCGCCCATGGCGATCACGCGTCCCATTCGTTTGATATCCGAGAAAAAATCGTCATAATCCTCATTAAATCGAACACCGGAAGACATCTGCAAAACATCTTTAAGCGAAACACCGTCATAACCGGTCCCTTTTAACTCCGGCACATAGTCTGATACCGGGAGCTGAATGCTCTCAATGTATCCCTCTTCAATGGCAATGCCGACTAAAGCGGATACAAAGGATTTTCCAACAGACCATGAGATGTTCAATAATATTATTATTCCCACAATAATCGCTCAGACTGACCGAGCAGATAGCATAAAATATACGCGGGGATCTTTAAAAATTGGGTTTCAATATTTTTTAATCGGGTCAGGCCGAAATCCACATCCCGTTTGGTCACCAGATAGGCCTGTTTTGGATTTTCAGAACTGCAATAAATCCCCAGACCGCTTTTTCGATCCAGGCTTGGGTTTTCCCGGTATTTGACTTCAAAGGGAAGCACATAGGCCGGACTGCGGACAATGATATCCACTTCCTTATTGGTTGTCGCATCCCGCCAGTAAACAATTTCCGGAGTGTCCCGGTAATAATACGCATATAAATGACGCAATACGGTGGTTTCAACTATGGTCCCCATTTCCTCGGGCTGGGTTAGAATTTCCTCGCCTTTTAACAATACAGCGTTTCTCAAGGCCGCATCCACAAGATAATATTTATTACGCGCTTTGAGTACCCTTTTTCCGCCAAGAGAGGAGGGCGGCAGTCGATAGATCAGGTTGGCCTGCTCCAAAAGTGATAAATGGTTTGCCACGGTAGTGGTGGTGGTTCCCAAGGCTTTTGCACACGGCTGGTGCGGCAAGATACCACCTGAATGCAGGCACAGATATATAAACAGCTTTTCCAGATCATTGATATTGCGAACCCCGAACAGGGCCGTCATATCCCGTTTTAATACCCGCTCCACCACATCTTCACGCAGCAGGCGCTGGCACAGATCAATGTTTTCCTGAAGCGCGGTTTCCGGAAATCCGCCCACCAAAAGATATCGCTGAAATAGCGGCTGCAGGGGCCGCATCTGGTCTGCCAGCGTGGATAAGTCTCCAGCCTTAGATTGAAACAGGTCACTGACCCGAAGATTGGGCGGGATGTTATCGGGTTGTTCGTTTCGTATCAATACAAATTCATAAAATGACAGCGTGGGAATGGGAACCGTTATCCACCGTCCCACACCGCTTTCAGCAAGGCGTTCACGGTGAACCACACTGGCGGAACCTGTGGATAAGATCCGATATTGGGGTTGATGGTCGATCAGCAGCTTGATCTCGGTTTCCCATTCATTCGCATATTGAATTTCATCCAACAGAAGGGTGGAGGGTTTGCCTTCGGAAAACACGCTTTCATGGTAGATGGATAAAATTTCCCGCAAAGACAGCAATTTTAACAGAGGGTGATCCAGGCTCAAATACAGGATGCTTTTGGGATCATGACCGGCAGAGACCAGTGCGTTTGCTGTTTGCTGAAGCACGGTTGTTTTTCCAACCCGGCGGGGCCCGGAAAGCAGGATCGCCCGGCGCAGGCTTTTATTTTCCAGATAACTGCGGCATGAAGCAAAGGCCAGACGATGGTATTGCGGGACAAAAAACGGTTTTGCGCTCCACCACGGATTAAATCCATTTAATACGCTGATAATTTGCGTTCGATCTAAAAAATCATTCACTTTGAGCCTCTTTTGCTGATTTTTATCAAATTAATATATATCATACTATATATTTATAAGCAAAAAAAGCATTATTTGGAATTTAAATAGCATTATTTTGGCATTCATTTTTTGGCAATCAAAACATCAATTTGATATGTCAGTTCATTAAACACCCTGTCCTGATCATCCATCTGGGAAGCAGAGGTGATTGCGTCGAGCTCATGATACTGGTATTCCCAGTCAGAATCTCCGGCCGTGTACAGCAGCACAATATTTTTACAGTTTTCGGTTTTTTCAAGAAACGACTTTAAGGAAAAATTCCAGAGCGACGAGGCCTGGACCGAATCGATGACAAGGATCGCGTCATAATCTTCACATTGCATCTGGTCTAATTTATCCATATTAATGAGATAGATATTTCCCTTGTCTTTGTAACGGTCAACGATGCGTGAAATAATGTCGGCCTTGAATTCACTGGTCATTCCGGTGATGAGCAGGCTGAATTTGGCGTTTTCAACGGTAAACCGCTGCTCGGGTATTTGTTTTGCGCAGGCGGTTAGAAGTATAAAAACGAGGATAATGGTTGCTTTAAAAATGAGACTGGTTGTTTTCACTTTATGTTCTCCTTAAGGGTGACGCTTCATCATATTATTCACCATAAAGGGGTCCATTCTTGACTTTTATTAACGATAATTCCGGGGAATTCATAGAAATTCCCATCTTTTCCCACATTTAAAATTCGTAATTTTTAAATTTTCTTTTTTTTGCCATATGAGGCTATTTTTTCCTTTATGGTAAAACCGATTTTCTTTTTACCCGTATTTTCAATATGTATTAATTGATCCAGTGTTTCAAAAACAATTTGAAACCGTTCATCCGTGAGTTGTTTGAATTCTTCAAGCGCTTTTCGAAGATCTTCGTTGTCAAGGAGCATCTGTCTGAGTTTTACGAATACACGCATTATCAATATATTTACTTCAATGGCGCGATCACTGTTTAATACTGAAGAAAGCAT
>JAOZOL010000374.1 GCA_029933295.1 Desulfobacterales bacterium
CTCAGTTCTTTCTATTTGTGAAATTCAGGTAGTAAATAATGAATACTACAATGCGAAATGTCTTTTTTTATAGACCGATTCAATTTTTATCGTAAAAAGTGAATGATTTAAGCACGATAGTATTATTTTCGATAAAAACTAACAATAGTCTTGCATTATTAAATAGTTAAATTTTAAAATAAAAACAATGCATTGTGTTTATTTTTAGAAAACAATGTGTGGGTAAATAATTAAAAAAAAGATCAAATAATATCATAGCTTAGTAAGAGACTGAGTTTCTTGGCAATCTTGTGCTGGTTGCATTTTGCATTATTCCATTGACTTATAAAATATGTATGATAAATTATAGAAATAAAATATAATGATTAAGTAAAAGAGGGTTCTGCTTGTAAGTATTTAGAGTTGGTGCCGTTTTCCTGGATAGGGATTTTGAGTTTAGTTCCAGGCATTGGCTGATGACATCGTGGGGCCGGTATACAAGTAGAAATGGGAGGTGCAAGATGCAGACGTTATTTGAAAGCCCGTTGCGGGCAATATCTTCAAAAAATTATCCGTTTTCCAAATCTGATTCATATTACAAAGCCTATACCCTTCGTAATTTCAAGTCCATTCCCCAGATTCAGAAGTTAACGGCGGCGCAAATTGAAGCGATCGAAGTTGTCGGAAGAATATTTCCATTTAAAACAAATAATTATGTTGTGGATGAGCTGATTGACTGGCAACGAGTGCCCGATGATCCGGTTTTTATCCTCAATTTTCCCCAAAAAGGAATGCTAAAACCCCATCAGTATGAAAAAATGGCACAATTGTTAAAAACTGGTGCCTGCAAAAAAGAAATCGACCACACGGCCATGGAAATCAGATGGAAGTTAAACCCTCATCCTGCCGGCCAAGGGCTTAACATACCGATTTATAATGGTATAAAATTAAGGGGAAGCCAACATAAATACAAAGAAACCATTCTTTTTTTCCCCAGCCAGGGCCAGACTTGCCACGCCTTTTGTACTTTTTGTTTCCGATGGCCGCAATTTGCGGGCATGAATGATATCAAATTCGCCATGCAAGAGACGAATCTGCTCATTGAATACATTCGACATCATCCTGAAATAACAGATCTTATATTTACGGGTGGTGATCCCTTAGTGATGAAGACAAGAGTCTTTGCCAAATATATCGATCCCCTGCTTAAGGCGAACATAAGGCATTTAAAAACCATAAGAATAGGTACAAAAGCATTGAGCTATTGGCCGAATCGATTTGTAACAGATGATGATTCTGAAGAATTGCTCGATCTTTTTAACAAAATTACCCGATCCGGAAAGCATCTTGCCATTATGGGGCATTTTAATCATCCCCGTGAAATGGCGCCGGAAATCGTAAAAGAAGCCATTCAAAGAATAAGGGAAACGGGCGCTGAGATAAGAACCCAGTCTCCATTGCTGAATCATATCAACAATCAACCGGAACTGTGGGGCAAAATGTGGCAGGCACAAGTTGAATTAGGCTGTATTCCTTATTACATGTTTGTTGTGAGAGATACCGGCGCCCAGCATTTTTTTGGTGTTACATTAGATGAGGCCTGGAATATATTTCGCAAAGCTTATCAGAAAGTGAGTGGATTGGCCAGGACCGTGCGAGGCCCCAGCATGTCCGCTTATCCTGGGAAAATACAGGTGGCTGGTGTCAGTGAAATACAGGACGAAAAGGTCTTTGTGCTGCAATTTTTACAGGGCAGGAATCCTGACTGGGTGGGGCGGCCGTTTTTTGCCAAGCATGATCGGTCTGCTAAATGGTTAACTGATTTACAACCTGCATTTAATCAGGAACGATTTTTCTTCGAGGCTGATTAATATTTTTATCTGTTCTGTACTGTTTTTTTGCGAAACACGGCAAACAGAAGATACATAGACATGCTTAGGAAGCCGACATCCCGGAGGATCGTGCTGATATTAATCACGTCGTCTGATTCTGTTGAAAAACATCCACAACTGATATCCAGCCCTCTGGCAGTATTAAAAACGAGTGCACTGATAAATGAAAGTAATAATAAATTATATAAGAGGACAGTGCCCGGCATCCAGATACCAATAATAATAAATCCGCCGACAATCACCTCAATCCAGGGCAGGACAATGGCAACAATATTAATGAGCATATCCGGCAGTAGTTGATAACTAAAAACAACATCGGCAAATGATGCAGGGTCAAGAATTTTGGGTATACCCGCATATATAAAAATGCCGCCAAGGATAAAGCGGACGACAATTGATAAAATTAAATGGAAATTTATCTGCTTTTCGGTTTTGAGCAATTTGCCACCTTATGATTCGTTTTCATTGAATTTTCGGCCGTTTCACCGGCACAGTCTACGGGAAGGTTGTGCTGGTTCCAGACAGTCCAGCCGTTAACCAGGGCCCGGGCATGCTTGTAGCCCAATTCTTTTAGAAAATCCGATAGAAAATTACAGAGATGACAGGTCACCCCGTCGCAATAGGTAATAATTATTTTATCCGGCGGGATATTATCGATAACATTAAAACACTGGTCTTCAATATTCTCCCATGGCAGGTTTAAGGCCCCTTTGATATGGCCCCTGGCATATGTGTCAGGTGATCGTGCATCCAGGAAAAAAGCTTTATTATTTTTAAAAAGTCGCGCCGCTTCATCAATTGAAATGGTTGACATATTATTATATATTTGATCTCCATTCGGATCATCGCTCCAGGTGCATACCATCGGCAGACTGTCGCTTCTAAGCTGGTTATAGCCCAGGCCAAGAAAAACAGCGATAAATAAGATTGCGAAAATTTGAAAGAGTGCTTTCATTGGTTGATTTTTATTGATTATATTGTCTTAAATAATT
>JAOZOL010000375.1 GCA_029933295.1 Desulfobacterales bacterium
CAGGTCTCCCCGAAATACTGAGAAGATACTAATTCCCAATTGTCTCTGTAATTTCCTCAAAGTTCGACATGGTTCAAAATAGAAAAATTCATCTTTATAATTCAGCAAAATAATAGAACGCGGATGATGGCGGATTTAACGGATAAACGCGGATTTTCTTTGTTTTATCTGCGTTTATCCGCCAAATCCGTGCGCGAAGCATCCGCGTTCTATTTTTCCATTAGGTTGTGCAATAACACACTGTAAAGCAAAAAATTGATTTTTTGAACCATGTCAAATTGATGATAAAGGGAAGGAAAAACGGCCGTTTTCAATCAAAACTATCATGGGAAATTTATCCTGCCCCCTTCACAAACATCTCCCGACCACCTATAATCGTTGGACATTAATCCCTGTTACGAGCATATACATTGAGATAACAATATGAAGAATAAAATCACCCGTTGGTTAGCCCCCCCTATTTTTGAAGATGACGATGAAAAAATATGGCGTGCCAGCCTGTTAAATGTCACATTGCTTACGATGATGCTGTTTCTTGTGATAATACTTATTGGCAATTTGCTGGGCGGCAACGTATCCATAAATATATATATTATTGATGGGATCATCTTTGTCACTTTCTTTCTTCTGCGTCGTTTACTATTTTCTGGCAAAGTTGATTTAACTGGTATGATTTTCATTGCCACCACATTTACACTTATGACGGTGGTCATGTTCAATTTGGGAACGATTCGTACTCCCACCATGTCATTCTTTTTACCGTTAATTATTATTGCAGGTTTTTTGTTTGGTAGAAAAGGGATCACCATTATTGCGATATTAAATTCATTGCTCGTGTTTGGCCTGATATGGGCTGAAAATGCAGGGATTCTACCCACTCCAGATTATGCAGTCGGCATCACCCAATGGGTCGCATTTGTCTCTCTTTTCGGACTGATTGGGGCATTGACTTATTTTTTGTACAGAACAACAGTTCAAGCATTGGAAAAACAATTTGAAGAAGTGACTGCTCGTAAACAAGTTGAATTGGAGTTGCGTCGGAGTGAGACTCGTTTTCGACAGATTTTTGAATTATCACCGCAGCCAATTGCAATTACAGATGCAAACGGCCGTTTCATAAACATCAATCAAGAATTCTGCAAAATAACAGGCTATACCGCAGAAGAGCTAATCCACTCTACAACTGTAGAACTCGGATTTTATAGTGCAGAGTACCGATCCCAATTTTTACAAGAGCTGCAATTAAGCGAAGAAGCTAATGATATAGAGATTGATTTTCGTACTAAAGATGGAGCAGTGATCAACACATTGGTATACGCTTCATTCGTCCAGCTTGAAGGTGAACGTCATATTTTGGCCGCACTTATTGACATTACCGAACGTAAACAAGCAAGCGTTGCGTTGCAAGAGAGCGAAAAGCGATACCACTATCTGTTTGACATCCTCCCTTACGGTGCAGAAATAATAAATCTGGATGGCATTATTACCAATTGTAATGATCATACCGCACATATTTTTGGATATGAACAGGGTGAGTTAGTTGGTAAATCAGCAACAATACTATACGATGCTGAATCAATGCGGATTTTTGACAAAAAATTCTCCAGTGTCGTCAGTGGGAATATCGAACGTGCTGAACTTGAAATGTCATGTAAAGATGGCAGTAAAATAACAGTTATACGCACTGGCGCACCTATATATGATGCTGAAAATATAGTAACGGGCATTCTAACGATAACGGTAGATATAACAAAACGGGTGCAAGCAGAGAAAGCACTGCAAGAAAGCGAAGAACGCTACCGTCTGCTGGCCGAAAATGCGGGCGATTACATCTGGACGATGGACTTAAACACGATGACCATCACCTATGCCAGCCCAGCCGTTGAACGCATTTTGGGATTTACGCCGCAAGAAGCAATGGCAACGCCAGTAACCGAAAAGTATCCCCCGCATATGCAAGCCAAAGCCAAACGCATCATGCAAGAGGAGTTTACGCGGTATGCAAAAACAGGGGGGGCGCATAATCTGACCAGAACAGAAGAAATGGATGTTTACCATAAAGACGGCAGCATCGTGCAGATAGAGATGTCCATGCGGCTAGTACAGAACAATGGCAAACTGCCTACTACCATTATCGGCGTTACCCGTGATATTACCCAGCGGATGCAGATGGAGAAGTCCCTGCAAGAGAGCGAGAGCCGTTACAAGGAACTCTCTAGCCTGACGTTTGAAGGTATTATCATGCACAAAGGCGGCCCGATATTTGATTGTAATCAAACCTTTCTTGATATGAGTGGCTACAAACTTGATGAGATTATCGGTACAGATATAACCAACTTAATGTTCCCTCCCCAATGGCATGACATTATTTTAAATAATATCGAGAACCAAGTAACTGCACCATATCGAGTAGAAATTAAGCGCAAAGATGGCTCCATTTTCCCCGTTGAATTAGAAGCCAGAGAGTTGAATCGTGATGGGGAGCGAATGCGTGTGGTTGTCGTCAGAGACATTACCGAGCGACTGCAAATCGAAGAGGCGTGGCGGCGTGCCGACACCATCCTGAGTATGAGTCAAGCGGCAACCTTTTTGTGGCGAAATGAAGATGGATGGCCTATTGAATTTGCTTCTGGCAATACGGATAATTTATTTGGCTATACAGCCGAAGAATTTTTATCGGGACATATAGCCTATAGAGAACTTATTCACCCTGATGATCTGGATACTGTCGTTGCTGAAGTAGAAAGCAACAGTGCCAATGAAGCGTGTCAACAATTTATCCACACCCCTTACCGCATTATTAACAAAGATGGAACAATTAAATGGGTTGATGACCGTTCGCAAATCAGGAGAAATGAA
>JAOZOL010000376.1:0-1145 GCA_029933295.1 Desulfobacterales bacterium
CTAATCCTATTATTTTTTATTTGCAAGGAATAATCTTAAAATAGATGCTGATGTCGGAATTTGTCTGTTCATGTTATCAGGGTTTGTCTTACAAAATAGGGGAAAATGGTTTGGATGAGAATCGAAAAGGGTCAGGCCGTAACTTCTCAAAAAGTTCGGGCGCTCTTCCTTTGGTGAATGCGTCTCTGGATTTCCGCCTTCGCGGAAATGACGGGCGAAAGGCACTTTCCATCACTTGTCATACCCGCGAAGGCGGGTATCCAGATTTTATGCCCGAATTTATTGAGAAGTTGCCTGGAATACTGTTTTTGTCATACTCACGGGCATTTTCCATCATGAACTTTTGAGATACGGACCCTGTCTTATTATATTTGACAATATATCCCATTCGGGATATAATATATTTATTAAATTTTTATCCGGAGGTATCTTAATGAAAACTCAAACTACCATAAGGCTTGATCAGAATAATTATACACAAGCCAAAACAATATTAAAATATCTGGGCTTATCGTATTCACAAGCTGTTAATATGTTTAACAGCATGGTTGTTTGTAATAAAGGACTTCCATTTGAAGTGAAAATTCCAAATGATGAAACACTCCAGGCAATGGAAGAGGCAAAAAAATTAGATGGTGATTTTGTTACTCTGGATGAGTTCAAAAAATAATCTTTATGAAATTATTCAGAGCTAAAACTTTCAAAAAAGATTATCAGAGACTTAAAATGTCTGATAATCAATACGCAAAATATATTAAATATTTATCTTTATTATTAGAAGGTAAGGCGTTGCCCCTTGAAGCAAGGGATCATACCCTGCTTGGAAATTATTCAGGCTTTAAAGAATTCCATATTAGTGGAGATATACTGGTTATATATTATATTGAAAATGACATTATCCGGTTAACGAGAATCGGCACTCATTCTCAGCTATTTAAATAATTAATCGAGGGTCATGAATTTTCCCAAATATAAATTCAAGATGTTAAAAAAAACTACGCTTCCACAATCCGGCTTTTTTCAGAGACATCAACAGTGGCTTCTAAAAATATAACCTCCCTCAAAAGAAAAATTTTGGTCCTGGATTTTTTATTTCAATGGGGGCTGGTAGTTCTTTTAGGCGTTTCACCCCAACTCTTTCTTAA
>JAOZOL010000376.1:1245-2857 GCA_029933295.1 Desulfobacterales bacterium
AAACCCGCGGCAACGTTTGGCAACAAAAACATGGCCACCCATTTTGTTGTTTTAACTTTTCCGGTCTCATTGGCTTTTTTTCTGGGCTGCCGGAATAACTTTATCAAATCGTTACTTGCTGCCGGCTCTATCCTGATGATCGGTTTTATTGTTTTATCTAAAACCCGCGCGGCCTGGGTGGCCGTGTCTGTTGAAATTTTAATGATAAGCGCTTTTTTGATGCGTGACTGGTTTATACGCAAGAATATTTTATTTCCACATAACAAAAAAATTTTGATGGCTGTGGTTTTTCTGGTTTTGATTCCCATTTTTATTTATTTCAATATGGCTGAAAACAAATGGCAAACATTTGAAACATCTATGTCTGTATCTGAGCCTGCCGATAATGTAACCCGCCATTTCAAAAAATCAGGAAAGGCAGATAATGCCCCAGATAATCCGACAGATTATTTTGATGATAAATCCATCGCCTTTCGAATCGCCATCTGGAAAAATACGATTGAGATGATCAAAGACCGTCCATTACTCGGATTCGGATTGGGCAACCATAAGATTTTTTATCCGATGTATCATCAAAGCGCAGAAGTTGACAGAATCTTTGGTGAAAAAACCCAGGCAGTGCGTGTTCATAATGATTTTCTCCAGATAGTTGCGGAACTTGGCGGTATTGGAATGCTTTTGCTCATATGGATGGGAATTGTTGGATTTAAAATTTCCGTCAAAGCCTTCGATCCCTCGCATTCGAGAAAATCCCAATTTTTACCGATAGGCATAGTTTCCGGTATTACAGGCATTCTGGTCAATGCCTGTTTCAGCTTTCCTTTTCAGCTGGCCATCCCCCCATTGGTCCTGATGGTATATCTCGGGATACTGGCATCTTATATAACCCCCAAAAAACAGCAACTGGTTTTACCTGTCAAAAAATGGATTGCAGGAGGCATTACAGTTGCCTTGATAGCCGTTCTGCTCGTGTTGATTCGGTATCAATATATTGAAATTGCATGCGGCCGGCACTTATTTACCGCAACCCGGATGGAAAAATTGGGTAATTGGGAACAAGTCATTGATGAGGCGCAAAAAGCATATGCATACAATCCGCATCAACTTAAAATTCTTTCCCATCTTGGACTGGCACATATCAGATTGGGCAACTTTAAAGAAGGTATTGACGTGTTGTCACGCGTGATCTCGGCATATCCGTATGACATGAATGCCCTTGGAAATATTGGCGTGGCTTTTGCGCAAATCGGTGATTTTAAAAACGCAAAAGCCACATTTGCCAGAATTTTAAAGATCGTTCCCAAATCTTCAAAAGCCCACAACAATCTCGGCAATCTATATTTACAGATGAACCATCCGGACAGGGCTTTTGAAGAATTTCAAAAAGCCCGTGAATTTGACCCTGAAAACTGCCTGTATCATTTTAATTTAGGCATGGCTGCAATGGAAACGGGGTGCTACCCGGATGCTGTCCATGCATTTAGCAAAGCCGTGTTATTGCGTCCTGACTGGGCCATGGCACATAAAAGTTTGGGGATACTCTATTATCAGCATCTTGATAATCTGGAAAAAGGAATTGCGCATTTCAAAAAGGCACTGGCGTTGAATCCCT
>JAOZOL010000064.1:0-7120 GCA_029933295.1 Desulfobacterales bacterium
CATATAATAGTAAAGAAGAAAAAATCAGCCGCAGACACACGCAGATGAACGCAGAAAATGAATTGAATTTATTTGCTACATGTAAAGTTTAGCCTGGAAATGGGTAAAAGCAAATGTCAAACAAAGATGTAAGATGGATTCAGCGGTTTGCAAATTATAATAAAGCTCTTGGACAACTCTCTCGATTTATTGAAAAGGGCGAGCTTAATGAATTTGAGGTCCAGGGACTTATTCAATGCTTTGAATATACATATGAGTTGGCCTGGAATATGATCAAAGATTTTTATGAAAGCCAGGGGGAGACGGATATTCAGGGAAGTCGGGATGCGATCAGGCTGGCTTTTAAAAGAGGACTTATTGAAGCCGGAGAAATCTGGATGAGGATGGTGAAAAGCAGAATTTTAACTTCTCATACCTATAATGAGGAGGTCGCCGAAGAAATTTCTAAAGCCATTTGTAAAGAGTATCATTCTGAGTTTATTGAATTACAAAAAATATTCAGGGGACTGGAAAAAAAAGAACAAAATTAGAATATGAAATTCGGTCTTAAGAAAGAAATTATAAAGCAGATTAATGACGTATTTGCAAAATATCCGCAAATTGAAAAAGCGGTAATATATGGCTCTCGTGCAAAGGGAAATTTTAAGAAGGGCTCGGATATTGATCTTACCTTAGAAGGTGCCGGGTTAAATCTTTCCGTAATTAATTCGCTGCTCAATGAATTGGATGATTTATTGTTGCCTTATACATTTGATATTTCAATTTTTAAGCAGATAAGCAATGCTGATCTTGTTGAACATATTGGAAGAATTGGTAGCGTTTTTTATGAAAAGTAGTTCTATGACAAGGGCTTGGATCGGAATCTATTCATAAAAAAAGCCGCAGACAAAGAAATTATATAATGATTAAATGCCGAAGATATCTGATTTGTTAAATAATAAAGAGCACGGCAAACATCCGTTTGCCGAGACACTTGAAGGACTGTCTGCGCATTTGGGGTTTCTTTCACAACTCGGATGTGTGGGGCTGGATTGCTCGGAGAAAAGCCTTGAAATTATCAAAAACTGGGGCAGGAGCAGTACAAAAAAAACAGATATTTTGTCAGACATATATAATAATTTTATAAAATGCAGGCAATGTTCACTTTCCGGGGATCGCAAAAATATTGTTTACGGTGATGGCGACCACATGGCGCGGCTGCTCATTGTCGGCGGGGTCCCGGAGCCTGATGATATCCGGACAGGAAAACCATATAGCGGTGCAGCAGGTGAATTGCTGAATAAAATCATTTTCGCAATGAACCTGACGCGCAAAGAAATATATATCACCCATGCCGTAAAATGCTGTCTGCCGGATAAGATGCAACCGAATTTAAAAAATATTGCTGTATGCAGGTATTATCTTATGAGGGAGATTAAGATGATTAAGCCCGATATTGTCTGTGCTTTGGGGGATATTGCAGCCAAGTCGCTTCTTGAAACCTCTGTACCGTTATCCCGACTCCGTGGGCGATTTCATGATTATCAGGGAATTCGCGTGATGCCGACATATTCTCCGGAATATTTGATCGAATATCCTGATGCCAAGCGGATGGTGTGGGAGGATATCAAGCTGGTAATGGGGGAACTTGGGAAGGGATAATAGAAGTTAGCTGGCAAGGCTGAAGGTGTTTCAGCAATTATTCATTGACAATAAAATAAATTGGTTTAAAAATTACAATTCAATTACTTATGGTGCATGGCGGGGGTGGATGACCTCCGCCTTATATTTTTTAAATCATGAAAAAATAAAAAGGAGTTTTTACAAAGCGTATGGAAAAAGAAAAAAACAGACTCCAAAAAAAACCTTGAAAATTGGAATCATTGATTGCATTTGAATGAATTCTTCTTCATTAAAACAATTGCTGGATACTTTTATTGATTTTCTTTCCGCTGAAAAAGGATATTCTGAAAATACCTGCCGGGCGTATATGCATGATCTGGAGGATTTTATCTCATACTATATTGCAAACCGGGCTCTTGCGATAACATATGAAGATGATAACTATGGTGATATAGATACGGGAGATGTGGCGGCAATCAGCGGCCTGATCATTAGAAGCTATCTTGGTTTTTTACATAAGCGAAAAATAAAAAAATCAACGGTTGCCCGAAAGCTGTCATCCATCCGTTCATTTTTTAAGTTTCTGGAAAAGCACGGGGTTATTTCGGAAAATCCTGCTGATTCGATAATTACACCGAAGCAGGATAAGCCGGTCCCGCGGTATCTCACGGTTGATGATATGTTTCGCCTTCTGGACTCAGTTAAAACAGAGACTCTGACCGGAAAACGAAATCGGGCCTTGCTTGAAACCATGTATTCAACAGGCATTCGTGTCTCGGAGTTGGTTGGATTAAATACAGATAATATTGATTTTTCAGGCAAAGTCGTTCGTGTGACAGGCAAGGGAAATGTGGAAAGGATTGTTCCCATCGGTAAAAAAGCCCTGGACATAATAAAAGATTACAGGGTTAATCTGCAGCAGAGCAAGGGGATCGGTTTTAATTCAAACGGGCCGCTGTTTTTAAATAATAACAAAGGCCGTCTGACTGCGAGGTCGGTGGCTCGGATACTTGATAAATCAGCCCGGTCAGCCGGTTTATCTTCGCCGGTTGCGCCCCATGATTTGCGGCATACGTTTGCAACCCATATGCTGGATGCCGGACTTGATTTGCGGGTGGTTCAGGAAATGCTGGGGCATAAGCAGCTATCCACGACTCAGAGATATACTCATGTCAGCATTGACAGATTAATGGCGGCTTATGATTCCGCACATCCAAGAAAGTGAAAAAATGATGAAATTTCATGGCACGACAATACTTGCTGTCCGGCATAACGGGAAAGTTGCTGTTGCCGGTGACGGGCAGGTTACGTTAAATAACTCAGTGGTCAAGCATAGCGCGAAAAAAGTGAGGCGAATTTATAATGATAAAATCATTGTGGGATTTGCCGGTGCAACGGCCGATGCATTGCATTTGTCTGAAAAGCTTGAAAACAAACTGGAGAGGTATAATGGGAATTTAATCCGATCGGCGGTTGAGTTGGCCCGTGACTGGCGGACTGATAAATATTTGCGTCGGCTTGAAGCAATGATGATTGCCGTGGATGAGACTCAGACGTTTCTTATCTCCGGAAACGGCGATGTGATTGAACCGGATGAAGGTGTTATGGCAATAGGCTCCGGCGGTGTTGCCGCCCACGCGGCAGCAGTGGCGCTGTTGAAACAGGCGGAGATCATAGGGTTTGACGCCAGAAAAATTGTTGAAGAAGCCATGAAAATCGCGGCATCTGTGTGTGTTTTTACAAATGATGTGGTGAGTATTGAGGAATTTAGATAATGAGTGATTTAAAACCAGCAGAAATTGTTCGTGAACTTGATAAATATATTATTGGCCAGGACAAGGCCAAGCGGTCGGTGGCAATCGCCTTGCGAAACAGATGGCGACGCCGGAATGTTGATAAAGACCTTCGGGAAGAAATTGCGCCGAAAAATATTATTTTAATCGGCCCCACCGGGGTTGGAAAAACAGAGATAGCCAGACGACTTTCCAGACTGGCGGATTCGCCGTTTATCAAGGTGGAGGCCTCAAAGTTTACAGAAGTAGGATATATCGGGCGTGACGTGGAGTCAATGGTCAGAGATCTCCTTGAATTGAGTATTAATATGATCAAATCCCGAGAACAGGAGGCGGTAAAAAAGAAAGCCTGGGAAATTGCAGAAGAGCGGATGCTTGATATTTTACTTCCTGAATCAAAAGGCCCGCATAGCACGAAGGTTCATGAACTCAGTGAGCCGGCCACAGATATCAAACCGGTTGACGAAGAGCCGGCCACGGCTACCCCTTCTACCCGGGAAAAACTGCGGGGCATGTTGCGGAAAGGAAGGCTGGATAACCGGTATGTAGATCTGGAGGTTTCCGACCGCTCCACCATGCCCATGGTGGAGATTTTTTCAAGCGCCGGTATGGAGGAGATGGGCATAAACTTTAAGGATATGCTTAGCGGTATAATGCCCAAGGGCTCCTCCAAAAAACGGAAAGTAAAAGTGCCTGAGGCCATGGAAATTCTTGCACAGGATGAGGCCCAGCGGCTTGTGGATATGGACAAGGTTATTAAGGAGGCAATAGAAAAAGCCGAACAGTCCGGCATTATTTTTTTAGATGAAATCGACAAAATCACCGGAAAAGAAGGCGGTCATGGGCCTGATGTTTCACGGGAAGGGGTCCAGCGTGATCTGCTGCCCATAGTGGAAGGGAGTACGGTGAGCACCAAATACGGTCCGGTGAAGACCGATCATATTCTGTTTATTGCCTCCGGAGCGTTTCATATCAGTAAACCCTCGGATCTGATCCCTGAACTCCAGGGCCGCTTCCCCATCCGTGTGGCGCTTGATTCGCTGGGGAAAGATGAGTTTGTCCGTATATTAACGGAACCGAAAAATGCCCTGCTCCTTCAATATATCGCGTTGTTGCGGACGGAAGGTGTTAGCGTGGAGTTTGATGATGAAGCGGTTAAAAATATTGCGAAAGTCGCCGAGGACGTGAATAATCAGACGGAAAACATTGGTGCCAGAAGACTTCACACGCTCATGGAGCACCTGCTTGAAAATATTCTTTTTGACGCGCCGGATATTGAGCCAAAGAAGATTGTTATCGATAAAACGTATGTTGATGAGAGGTTTAAGGACATAAGGGAAGATGAGGATTTGAGCAGGTATATCTTATAATCAGCCTTAAACCTTCTACCTTCTTTTAAATAAAGGAAAAAAATGACCCGAAACGTTGCCGACATACTTATTGAAGCGTTGCCCTATATTCGACGTTTTTCAGGGATGACCATTGTGGTGAAATACGGCGGGCATGCCATGGCGGATGAAGAGTTGAAAATTGATTTTGCCCGGGACATTACGTTGATGAAATATGTCGGGATGAATCCGGTGGTTGTCCACGGCGGGGGCCCTCAGATTAATAAGGTGCTTGACCAGATGGGAATTACCACGAAATTTATCAACGGCATACGTTTTACAGACGAGCAGACCATGGATGTCGTGGAAATGGTCCTCGGCGGCAAGGTCAATAAAGGGATTGTGGCGCAAATCAATCGGCAGGGTGGAAAATCAGTGGGACTTAGCGGTAAAGACGGTGAATTAATATTGGCGGAAAAACTTCAGATGATGCATCAGCCGGAGGCATCAAAACCGCCCGAAATTATAGACCCCGGACATGTAGGAACAGTTACCCGGGTCAATCCGGGAATAATAAAAACATTAAGCGATCAGGGGTTTATTCCGGTGATTGCCCCGGTGGGCGTGGGCGAAGGTGGAGAAACTTATAACATCAATGCAGACCTTGTGGCAGCCGAGATCTCCAAAGCACTTTCTGCCGGCCGTTTGATATTTTTAACCGATGTTGACGGGGTAAATGATGCGTCCGGGGATTTGATTTCCTCAATTAACGCGGAAACGATCAAAAAAATGGTAAGCGAGCAGACGATTTCCGGGGGGATGATTCCAAAAATTGAATATGCGTTGGATGGATTAAAAAATGGTGTGGAAAAAGTACAGATTATAAATGGCACCAGACGTCATGCCCTGATTCTGGAGCTTTTTACGGACAAAGGAATAGGAACGGAAGTAACAGAATGAAAAATAATATTATCAACCAGGCTGAAAAAGTCATCGCAACAACATATAAACGGGTCCCTCTGGTCATAAAAAAGGGACGCGGATGTACACTATGGGATAGCGACGGACAGGCATATACGGATTTTGTAGCAGGCATTGCGGTCTGTAACCTCGGACATGCCTGCCCTGAGGTGGCATCAGCCCTTGCAAGCCAAGCGGATGTTCTGTTTCATGTGTCGAATCTTTATTATACGATTCCCCAGGTGGAATTGGCCTCATGGCTGGTGGGGCACAGCTTTGCAGATCGGGTTTTTTTCTGCAACAGCGGTGCTGAGGCCAATGAGGCGGCAATCAAGCTTGCCAGGAAATATTTTCATGATCAAGACAACCATGATAGGTATAAGATTATCACCATGAAGCAGTCCTTTCATGGACGAACCTTTGCAACACTTTCCGCCACCGGTCAGCAGAAAATTCGTGAAGGGTTTGATCCCATACTCAATGGATTCGATCTGGTGCCGTTTAATGATATTGAGGTGTTAAAGCGTCAGATAAGCGACATCACATGTGCGGTAATGCTTGAGCCGGTTCAGGGGGAGGGCGGGGTCGTGTGCTCGGACCCCGGATATCTTGCTGCAGTTCGACAGCTTTGTGATGAAGCGGGCGCACTATTGATTTTTGATGAAGTGCAGACCGGTATCGGAAGAACCGGGAAATTATTTGCCTATGAACATTTCAACGTTGAACCGGATATCATGACCCTTGCCAAAGCACTTGGAAACGGACTGCCCATCGGAGCGATGCTGGCCAGAGAAGAAATAGCGTCAGCCTTTCAACCCGGGGCACATGCGTCAACCTTTGGTGGAACACCGGTTATTTGTGCTGCTGCCCTTGAGGTGTTAAATCTTATGGAGCGGGAAGGGATTGTTGAGCACTGCCAAAAGACAGGTGATTATTTTAAAGACAGCTTGCTGGCCCTTAAAGACCGGCACCGGGTTATTGAAGATGTGCGGGGTATCGGATTGATGCTGGGAATGAAGCTTAACATAAACGGCGCCCCCATTGTAGAAGAATGTATGAACAAGGGATTTTTGATTAATTGTATTCAGGAAAATATTTTGCGGTTTATTCCGCCCTTGATCATAACCAAGGAAGAGATTGACGCACTGGTTAGCTGTTTGGATGAGATTTTTATTAACCATGTTTGACGGACTCGTAAAAAATCCGTCTGCTGCGTTGCGTTCACCGTGAAAGCCCTCAACGTACAAGAAGTACGCCTCGGTCCTTTCCCGGCTTACGCGCCTTGCATACGGAGCTTTTTACGAGCCCGAAAGCAGTGTTTTAATTCGACCTAAACACATAGAATAAAGGATTAACATTGAAAAAAGATATTCTGACATTAGCGGAATTGGAGTTGTCAGATTATAAATTGCTGTTTGACCGGGCTGCGGAATTAAA
>JAOZOL010000064.1:7220-10959 GCA_029933295.1 Desulfobacterales bacterium
CGGAATTGGAGTTGTCAGATTATAAATTGCTGTTTGACCGGGCTGCGGAATTAAAATTACGGCATAAACAGGGGATTTTGGATCGTTCCCTGCTCGGAAAATCCATTGGTCTGATTTTTGATAAACCATCCACCCGGACACGGATTTCCTTTGAGGTGGCTGCTATTCAGCTTGGCGGAACACCTGTGTTTATAAGCTCAGGCGATACACAGATGGCCCGAAATGAACCCATCGAAGATACGGCCCGTGTATTGTCGAGATACCTTGATGGTGTGGCATTCAGAACCTTTTCTCAGGATCTGGTTGAACAATTCGCAGCGTTTGCGGATATACCGGTCATTAATGCCCTGACGGATAAATATCATCCCTGCCAGATACTCAGTGATTTGATGACGGTCATCGAGTATAAGGGAAGCTACGAGGGGTTGAAGGTAGCATGGATAGGGGACGGTAATAACATGGCCCATTCGTGGATAAATGCCGCTGCGGCCCTTGGATTTACTCTGACCCTGGCATGCCCTGAAGCGTATGTGCCGGATACAGAAATATTTGATGCAGCGGTTCAAAAAAATGCCTCTGTTTCACTGACCCATGATCCTAAAAAAGCCGCCCTGGGAGCCGATGTTATCAATACGGATGTCTGGGCCAGCATGGGCCAGGAAGATGAACAGGCCGAACGCCAGGCTGTATTTGAAACGTTTCAGGTTAATAAAGATCTGTTGGCGGTTGCTGCCGAAGATGCCATTGTCATGCATTGTTTGCCGGCGCACAGGGGCGAAGAAATAACGGAGGAAGTGCTTGAGGGGCCCAGATCCGTGGTATGGGACCAGGCTGAAAACAAGCTTCATATGCATAAAGCGATTTTGGATGTTTTATTAAAATAAGGAGAGTAACCGTGGTTAAACAGATTGATAAAGTCATTCTCGCCTATTCCGGCGGCCTTGACACATCGGTGATCCTGAAATGGCTCATCGAAACATATCATTGTGAGGTTGTTGCGTTTGCGGCCGATATCGGCCAGGCCGAGGAACTTGATCACATTGATGAAAAGGCAAGAAAAACCGGCGCAGTGAATGTTTATGTAGATGATTTGCGTGAAGAGTTTGTTAAAGATTATGTTTTTCCGGCATTTCGCGCCAATGCTATCTATGAAGGCCAGTATCTGTTGGGCACATCCCTTGCCCGGCCGCTGATTGCAAAACGACAGATGGAAATCGCCGCTCTGGAGAATGCGGATGCGGTCAGTCATGGTGCCACCGGTAAAGGCAATGACCAGGTCCGTTTTGAATTGTCTTATTTTGCCATAAATCCGCATATCAAAATTATTGCCCCGTGGCGGGAATGGGAGTTGAATTCAAGGACCATTTTGATGGAATTTGCCAAAAAACACGGTATTCCGGTTACGGCGACGAAACAGTCCCCGTACAGTACGGACAGAAATCTTTTACATATCAGTTATGAGGGTGGCATTCTTGAAGATCCCTGGAATGAACCGCCTGAGGATATGTATACATTAACCGTTTCACCAAAGGATGCGCCCAATGAAGCTGAAATTATAGAGATTACATTTAAGCAGGGAGATCCGGTGGCGATTAATGATCATTATCTGACCCCGGCAAATTTGCTTTTTGAATTAAATAAAATCGGTGGACGTCACGGGGTCGGACGTGATGATATCGTGGAAAATAGGTTTGTGGGGATGAAAGCCAGGGGTGTATATGAAACACCGGGCGGAACGATTTTACGGGCTGCCCATATGGCCCTTGAATCACTCACCCTTGATCGTGAGGTGATGCATTTACGGGATTCATTGATCCCCAGATATTCTGAAATGGTGTATTACGGGTTCTGGTTTTCTCCGGAAAGAGAATTGTTGCAAAAAATGATTGATGATACGCAAAAGAATGTCTCGGGTGTCGTCCGCCTGGAGCTGTATAAGGGGGGTTGCCGGGCCGTCGGTCGTAAATCTGAGCAATCCCTTTATAATGAAGATTTTGCGACATTTGAAGATGATTCGGTATACAAACAATACGATGCGGAAGGATTTATCCGTTTAAACGCCCTGCGATTAAGAATCCGAAAATTAATGGAGGACAAAGAAGGTATTTAGGATCATACAATGACCGAAAAACCCTGGGACGGAAGATTTTCAGAAGAGACTGACAATGCGGTAGAAGCGTTTACTTCTTCAATTGAAATTGATCGGCATCTCTATCAACATGATATTGACGGAAGTATTGCCCACTGCAGGATGCTTGCGAAAGCTGGGATTATTACACAAGATGAATCCCTGACGCTGATTGATGGTCTTGAAAAGATCAGGTCGGAAATTACAGCCGGGTCGTTTGAATTTTCCGATTCCTTAGAAGACATCCACATGCACATAGAAGATCGACTGGCTGCGCATGCGGGGAATATTTCACAAAAGCTTCATACTGCCAGAAGTAGAAATGATCAGGTCGCATTGGATGTCCGGTTATATTTAAGGGCAGAAAGCCGAAAAATAATTCATGGATTGTTGCAATTGCGCAAAGTCCTTGTGGATATGGCCGGACGTTATATCGATGTGGTCATTCCCGGCTATACCCATTTGCAGAGAGCCCAGCTGGTTCTTTTCTCTCACCATTTAATGGCTTATTATGAGATGTTTGCCCGGGATTCTCAGAGGTTTGCAGACGGGTTGAAACGGATTAACGTCATGCCGCTAGGAAGTGCCGCCCTTGCCGGAACAACCTATCCCATTGACAGAGAATATACGGCATCACTTCTTGATTTTCACACAGTTTCTGAAAACAGCCTGGATTCCGTGTCAGACAGGGATTTTGTCATCGAGTTTCTGGCAGCAGCCAGTCTCTGTATGGTGCATTTCAGCCGGTTTTCCGAAGAACTGGTGCTGTGGTCATCTTCTGAATTTAAATTTATTGAACTTTCTGATGCGTTTTCCACAGGCAGCAGCATCATGCCGCAGAAAAAAAATCCGGATGTCCCTGAACTGGTTCGCGGAAAAACCGGCAGGGTCTTCGGGAGTTTGATAGCAATTCTATCATTGATGAAGTCACTGCCGCTGGCTTACAATCGTGACATGCAGGAAGACAAAGAACCATTATTTGATGCCGTAAAAACGCTCCATGCCTGCATCGATATTTATACACGGATGCTTCCCAATATTACTGTCAACAAATTTGAAATGGGTATGGCGGCCTCAAAAGGATATTTGAACGCAACGGATATGGCGGATTACCTGGTTTGCCGGGGAATGCCGTTCCGGCAAGCCCATGGGTGTGTAGGCCAGGCAGTCGGTTATGCTTTGGGCAAAAAAAAAGAACTCCACGAATTAACCTTAGATGAATTGCGATCATTTTCTGAATTAATTGATGAAGATATATTTGAAGCATTAACAACCCGGCAAATGATTGAACGGCGCCAATCCTTTGGCGGGACATCAACAAAAAATGTCAAGGCTGCCATCGATCGGGCAGTGAAACGGATTGACGAAGAAGGATTGGAAGTATTAACCTGGCAACTTAATGTCCTAACGCCGTCATGCCGGACTTGATCCGGCATCCAGTTATTTCTGGATTCCTGCCTTCGCAGGAATGACAACATAGGGGTATTTAATTGCCGGGTTAATAGCCGGCAAAAAGGCTAAGGACATTCATTCATCAATAAGATAACGTATAAAACTTTACCACAGAGCCCACGGAGAGCATAGAGAAGTTCAATGATATCAATTTTTTCT
>JAOZOL010000377.1 GCA_029933295.1 Desulfobacterales bacterium
GGCGTCTCTTACCGGGCTTCGGCTCACCCCCAGTTCTTTTGAAATTTTAGTCTCATATATCAGTTCTCCCGGTTTTAAGTCATTATGTACAATTTGATTTCCAATCAGATGGAAAATCTGGTCGGATAAATTGTTTCGGGCCAGCAAATTGTTTTGTGCCAGTTGTTCCATAACAATTCCTGTTTTATAACGGGTTCGGGTTGATTAGTCGCAGCTGAACGACATGTCCGGTTTCTCTCAAGTATAAATAGCCGGCTATTCGCCTTTTTCGCGCTTTGCCATCCGGGTGCCCCGACTCCTGAAAATCTAAATTTATTTTTTTGTGAACCCTCAGATTCCAAAGGGCAAAACCCAACAAAATATTTCCGGTGGGTTTCCGTTTACCCACTAAATAAATTATTTTGAAGGCACCATTAAAATCGCATCGGCAGGGCATTCCTTTTCACAGGATAAACAGCCGGTACATTTTTCCATATCAACCAGAAAAGGAAACCTGCGAAAGCCGGTATTGCTGTCGGCAATTTGCAGTTCCAGGGCACCCATTGGACAGATATTGACGCACATGGTACAGGCTAAGCACAATTTTTTGTTAAATAAAGGGATTTGTTTTTTCACGTGACTATTAATTCCTTTTGATTTATTGCAAAAAAACTGAATCATGAGGCAAAGGGTTTCAGTTTATCTGCCTGGATCGTTATTCCTGATCAAAATTTATCTCCGTTTCTGAAGGTTTGCCCGTGTTAGTATTCCACCCGAATTGGCCCCAGTAGTCTGAAATCATTTTATCAAGATCAACCGTTCTGTTTTTATTAGCACCTTGGGTCATTGCCGGCTGTCCCAGTGCCCGGACGTTTGGCTTGGTTGATTTCGGATCAATACCGTGTTTAATATTAAATGCTTGTTTCATGGTCTGCAGGCGTTTTCCGATTTCTAAATAGTCTGCCGGTGTTTTGTTCCACCCGGTGGCCGCATTGAGCCATTCAAAAAAGGGCACCCGGTCCACCCCGATTTGCGCGCCGAACACGCAGCCGCCGGCGCCGTTTAACACATTGACAAACTTGCTGCAGGCGGCCGCATGAATAGCTTTCTTTTTTGTGACTTTATATTTACTTTTCTTACGGTACATGAGCCATATTCCCGGAAGGGACTTGTCTTTTTTCCAGAGCCGGTACATTTCATAATACATCTGTGAGCCGATGGTGTGTCTTCCGGGATTGGCTTCCACCGCATAGTGAACGGCAAACCCCGGGTCAAATCGGCTGTCATGCATGGGCAGTTCCTGGCCGCCGGCGTGCATGGCATATTTGTCGGAACCTTTGCCGATTTTTTCCGCAGCGATTTTAACACCATCTGCCAGAATATCGCCAATGCCGTCACGGACAATCATTTTTTCCATCAGCGCGATCATGGCTTCGGTGTTTCCCCATGTCAGTTCCAGGCCGTCTGTGTCTTTTTTGGTTAAAATACCGTTTTCGTAGCACTCTATGGCAAAAGCAATGGTGCCGCCGGCGGAAATGGTGTCCATGCCGGCCCGGTTCAACCGGTCATTCATTTGAAAAACACTGTCCATATTGTCATTCAGGCACAGGCCGCTTAAAGCGAGCACGGATTCATATTCCGGTTTATGGGTTTCGCCGTTCGGGAAGTCCCCTTTACAGATCCCGCCGCATCCCAAGGGACAGGAGTAGCAATGATATTTTGAAACTTCGCTTTTCATCATCGTGTCCGGATTAATATTGTTTGATTTTTCTTTGGTAAAATCCAGATTGGAGCCTGCCCAGTTTTTTATTGGCGCATCTCCCAGTTCAGAAGAATACTGGTTTAAGGCGATAGTCCCCCATTTTCGTAGCATGAATTTCCAGAGCATGCCGTCCATGGCGGTTTGAATCGGCAAAAATCGTAAGATGGCCGCTAAAATCCGCAGCCCGTTTCCAGAGAGAAACCAGGGCTGGAACTGCACCCATTTGTTGCACTTCTGGGACAGATCCTTGATTTCATTTCGATTGTTGGTCTTAATTGTTTTAGCACTGTCTAAGACCACGGCTTTTAATTTTTTGGACCCCATGACCGCGCCAAGACCCGAACGGGCGGCCATTCGTCCCAGGTCATTGCTGATACCGGATATGCGGGACATTTTTTCTCCCGCCGGGCCGATACAGGCCACTTTTGGTTTGCGTTTTTCTGTCAGATCGGCAATCAGCATTTCTTCGGTCTCAATGGCATCTTTTCCCCACAAATGACCGGCATCCCGAAGTTCAGCCTTTCCTTTGCTGATATATAAATAGACCGGCTTTTCACTGATGCCCTTAAAAAAAATTCCGTCATATCCGCAGCGTTTAATGGCCGGAGAGAAGTTCCCCCCGCAGTTGGCTTCGCCATAACCGCCGGTCAACGGCGATTTTCCCACTACCATCCAGCGGCCGGTAAACAGGCTGCCAGTGCCGGTCAGCAGACCGGAAACAAATCCTAAAATATTATCCGGGCCTAAGGGATCTGCACCTGCGGGAATATTATTATACAGAATAAACCCACCCAGGCCGGCGCCGGAGAGAAATTTTTCATACACGGAATCCGGAATATCCTGCTCCTCAATGGTAGAATCGGATAAATTGACCATTAAGATTTTGCCCATATAACCTGTTGACATAATTTTTTCCTTTCTTTTCCGGCGTCGTTAAAAGTCCCATCTACTGCGTTGTAGTGGTTTTCCAGACTTTCAATATACGACTTGTATTATTTCAATCCTGAAAAACCACTACGCCTTGCCAATATTATAAGACTGGTGGAACTTTTAACTTTGCCATCTGAATCTGTATCATTAAATTTGTCATTGACCGG
>JAOZOL010000378.1 GCA_029933295.1 Desulfobacterales bacterium
TCTGCTGACTCCTGTCCGGTCACCAACTGCGTTACCGCAGGTAACCGGCGGCGTTAGAGTCCCTCGGTGCCATACCTCTGTAATTTCGCTTTGTGGCTATTGGAAGCCAATTTTTAATTTGTTATTTAATGTTATATTTTTCTTGATTTAATGTTATATTTTGTAATAATATCCCTATGAACAAAATCTTATGGAATAAAAGGGCACTTAAGCAGCTACGAAAAATTCCAGCCAAAATCAAGAAAGCCATTATTACCGCTGTTGAAGATCTTCCGACGACTGACGGATGGCGAAACGTAAAACCGCTCACGAATCACCAATATATGTTTCGGTTGCGAGTGGGCCGCTTCCGTGTCTTTTTTGACCTTGAACAAAGCGAGGTAAAAATCTACCTGATTCAGGAGGTAAAAAAAAGAGATGAGCGCACATATTGAACCCCAGATCATCATGCAGGATGGCAAACCAGCTTTTGCCGTAATTCCCTGGGAAGAATACCAAGAGCTCACCCGCCACGATCCGGATGAAACAGATGTATGGATTCCACATGAGGTGGTTAAGGCCAATGCCATTAACGGTGTCTCCATGATCCGTGCTTGGCGGGAGTTCTTTGGCATGACACAGCAGGAATTAGCACGACGGGCGGGGATGACCCAACCCGCACTGGCCAGGCTGGAAAAGTCTGACTCCAAGCCGCGGATCGGCACTTTAAAGAAAATTGCAGCCGCTATGGACATCACCCTTGAGCAGCTTACCGATTAAAAAAGAATCCCCGCATAGGGTCGGGCCAAGCTAAGTGAGCCTCCCGCTCTGCGGGAGGAGACTCTCTTGCTATAACCCCGCTTGCCTCTCGCTAAACGCCACATTCCAAGGTTGACATCAAAGCGTTATAATGTTATGATGTTGTTTGTAAATATGGAGGTGAAATTATGGCAGCATTATCAAAACGTTCAACCATATACTTAGATCCCGCCCTTCATCAGGCATTACGGATTAAAGCTCTTGAAACATCACGCTCAATGTCGGAAATAATTAACGAAGCCGTAAGAGAGGCTCTTGCCGAGGATGCAGAGGATCTCGCCGCATTTGATGAAAGGGCTGATGAGCCTCTGATCAGTTATGAACAGATGATCAAGAGGCTTAAAAAAGATGGCCGAATATAAAATACTTTTCAAAAAATCAGTTTGGAAAGACTTTAAATCTATTCCAGATAGAGACTTAAAAAAAATCCTTAAATGTATCGAATCGCTCGGTGAAAATCCACGCCAACCAGGATGCAAAAAATTGAGTGGACAGGAACGGTATCGGTTTCGGCAAGAACGATATCGCATTATCTATTCCATTCAGGATGATGAGCTTAACGTCTGGGTTGTTAAGGTTGGGCACCGCAAAAATATATATCGCTGAAGCGAACCACACAATTATCTCTGACGTGAAGGGCTGGTTCTATTTATCATTTACATAGTTGTGGTGTTTACTTGGTTTTTAAGTCGTCTTTGCTACCCTTCACGCAGCACATTGTGATCGTTAATGTTTATCACCCAATATCATTTTTTTAAAAAACCGGGTTATCAAGCGGGCTGGCACGCCGGTTGCGGCGTATCCGATGCCGGCGATCATTATATAGAGTATCAGCCTGGCACTGATCCCCATGTCCGGTTTAACAATAAACGGTGCCAGGAACCAGGCGGCAACGATCCCCAACAGAATTCGCCATGAATCGGGCAAAAACAGAATGTAAAAAACGATGTAACTTGGTGTAATGGGTCTTTTACGCAAGAGATCACCTGTTTGAAAAAATAATTTATCGGGATACATATGGCATGTACCAATTTGACCCCAACAAGGCAATTATAACCTGTATCTTGTATGAAAATTCAGGTATTAAACTCTATAAATGATCACCATGAACCAAGCAAATAAATCCGTAAAGATGTTTAAACCGGAACAACTGTCTGTGCCTGCCTTTGGGAAAGGATGGCTGGCGGTGGATAAACCGTCCGGCATGTCGGTACACAATGATCCCGGACAGGATCTGTGCGACTCCGCATTTTCTTATATTCAAACAAATCAGGGTCTCCGGAACCTGATAAAAATTGATCCAAAATTCGGCATCCATCCGGTGCATCGCCTTGACCGGGAGACCAGTGGTATTATCCTGCTTGCCGTTGACCGGGAAATATTTCGATTTTTTTCAACTCAATTTAAAGCACGTCAAGTGAAAAAAAAATATGTTGCCCTTCTCCATGGCCTGCTTGAAAACCATGAAGAAAAGAATTCATTCGGAAAATGGTGCTGGCCTCTTTCCAAAACTGCCGGCGGACGAAAAAATCCACAAGGCACCGGCTCCCGGCAACACAGCGAAACCCTTTTTCGCGTTATCGAACACAGCATTCATTACACGATGGTGAACATCGAGATTCTCACCGGCCGCAGGCATCAGATCCGACGACATGCGAAGCTGGCCGGTCACCCGGTGGTTGGTGACGGTCGCTACGGTTCGACACGGGCTGTCAACTTTCTTAATAAAAATTTTAAATTTAACCGTCTTGCTCTCCACGCCCATGCCATTACCCTGAAACTGCCGGACAAAAGTAAACCGGAAACCATTCAATCCCTGTCAATTCCGGACCAGATCAAAAACCTGTTTAAAAATGACCGGTCCTCCCCTGCCCCCTGATATTGTCCCGGCAAAAAATTTCCACAAAATATTTATTATTAAAACTTATCCCGAAAGTCATGTTAAAAAAAATTTAATAAACCCGGACGACGTTGCCCCATGAAACAAATAAAAAAAAATCCTATGTATATATATTTAATTGTATTGAC
>JAOZOL010000379.1 GCA_029933295.1 Desulfobacterales bacterium
ATTTAAAAAAGAATGTGGGACTCGGTTTTGTTCGGCTCTCCATTTTGGATCTGGAAACCGGAATGCAGCCGATATGTTGTGAACGAGACGATACGGTGATCCTCTGCAATGGACAGATCTATAATTACATTGAGTTAAAAGAACGGGTGAAGCAAGAGCCGTTTGTTTCAAAAGGGGATATTGAAGTTGCGCTTCATTTGTATCGGTCCGTTGGCCTTGATTTTTTAAACGATTTAAATGGAATGTATGCCGGGGTGATTTTTGATCCCATGCGTGGACGATTAGTTCTTTTTCGTGACCGCTTTGGAATAAAGCCTTTATATTACACCATTTATCAGAATAATTTTATTTTTTCATCTGAAATTAGACCGCTGATTGACGGCTGCCATGTGGAAAAAAAGATTAATGAACACCGGTTGGCGGCTTTTTTTACCTATCGATACGTGCCGGGCGGAGATACATTATTTAAAGGGATTCATCGAATTGCTCCCGGGTCATATCTGGAATATGATTTAAACACGGGTGAATTTAAGATTAATCGATACTGGGACTACCGGTTAGATCGCGTCAATCCTGATATAACGATTCATGACGCTGCTGAACAATTTTATGATCTGTTCGCCGATGCGGTCAAAATCCGCCTGCGATCGGATGTGGAGGTGGGCAGCTTTATCAGCGGCGGGATTGACTCTTCTGCGGTTTCTGCACAGGCTGCCAAGCATCAGCCGGATATTCGGCTTTTTTCCATCGGGTTTGAAGAAGGCAAATATAATGAATTATCTCATGTTGCGTCTTTTTTAACAAACAACCGGTCGATTTTTGAATCAGCCGGAATGAACACGCGATTTTGCCGCAAATCGCATCTTAATAAACTTGCTGAAATTGTACGTTCCACAGAAGAACCTATTTCTCTGGGGACCCTGATCCCAACGGATATGGTCTGCGAACTTGCAAGTCAGCAGGTCAAAGTTGTTTTAACCGGGGAAGGGGCGGATGAAATTTTCGGCGGATACCGTAAATTTATGATCGAGCGCGCTGCATCGCAATTCAACCGGTTGACCGCTGACAAACAAAAATCGTTAACCGACTTTTACCCGGAACTTTTATCCTATCTGAAATATCGGGAAATGGACCCGGCAAAACGATATATCCAGAATGAAACTCTGTTTAATCCGGATGAAATCAGGTTGCTTATTGGTTCAATACAGCATATGGAATTATATCCGGAAGATGCGAAACCTTTTTTGACTGGCCATGAAGACCCTGTCAATGCCGCCATTGCGTTTGAAAGTCGATGCCGATTGCCGGATTATGTTCTTTTGCGATTAGACAGGCTGGCAATGCGGCACTCCCTTGAGGCCAGGACGCCGTTACTGGACTACAGGCTGGCAGAATTTGCCGCCACATTGCCGGTTGACTTTAAGGTTAATATCGAATCGAATCGGGAAAAATATATCTGCGGTTTTTCATATTTACAGCATGGCCTGCTGGATGCTGAAACTGCAAATCGACGCAAACAGCCCTTTACCATTCCTATGGCAGACTGGTTGTCCGATCCCAGGACGTTGCCGGATTTTTTACAGGATATTTTACTCGGGGATATGATTGCGCAACAGGGGATCATTGATCCGGATTATGCGAAATCGCTTGTAAAAAAAGTAACAGCCGACGGTATTGGTCCGGAAACTCTCGTTTCATCGGCAGACCGGGTCTTTGCAATCATTGTTTTTACATTATGGTATCAGGCGTTTTTTACATAAAAATGAAAGCAGCAGGTTTATCTTGGCCAAAAACAATAAGCAAAAAGCAATGCTTGAAGATTTTACACGACTGTATATTGATACTTTATCACGACTTGCCGGGGCCGGGCCGAGAAGTTACGGATTTGAATATGAATTTCTTTCACGCCGGCCCTTGTCTCTTGATGATATGGATAATATGTTTCATTTTTTGTCAGATGTCGGTTTTTCAAAAGATGGGGATGAATTCATCGCCGATCACGGGATTCGGATTGCCTTTGAACCCGGCGGGCAGATAGAATATTGCAGTCCCCCCATTGTTGCAAAAGATGACACATTATTTGACACGGTCATTGAATTTATCAATCATACAAATGCACAGATTAAAAAACAGCTCGGTATTGAATATGTCGGAACAGGTTATGTCCAGGGGAGGGCGGATGAACCCCTATGTCTGACCTCCGATCGCTATGTAAAACTGCATAAACGTCTGGCCGACACCGGCACGCGGGGTCTTGAAATGATGAAAGGAACCGCATCGATTCATATGCATGTCGTGATTTTGTGCCTTGATGAGCTTTTGCCGTTATTTAATACATTGTGTCAATTGTCCATCAGCGAGGGTTTTAAAATGTCTTTTCAAAGACGGCGTATCTGGGATAACACCGATCCCGCGCGATGCGGATGTCCGCCCTGTTGTTTTGCAAAGCTTGATACGCCGGAAGAACTAATCAGAAGGCTTATCCGGTTTGCATTAGATGCCGAGGTGATCGGGGAAGACGTATCCTTTGAAAATTCATCAAATCCCTCATTTGAATCATTTTTATATCATATGACGACATTATTTACGGATGTCCGGTTTAATCTAAAAGGGCCGACACTGGAATTAAGGACATTAGACAGCATGATGTCGGATATGTTTAAGCTTAAATGGAAGAGGTTTATTGCTCTCGTTGAAAAGGTGAAATAAGATAGGGATTGATTATGGTAACTGTGGAAGTATATACATCACGAACATGTCCATATTGCAGTCGTGCGAAAGAGTTGTTGAATAGTAAAGGGGTCAGGTTCCGAGAACTGTTA
>JAOZOL010000380.1 GCA_029933295.1 Desulfobacterales bacterium
CCCCGCACACCTACCATTCTGTTTCAAAATTTGTCAAGATACTTGGGCGGTGGGTTAAGGTGAAGTCCTCACATCGTATTATTATTCTTGATTTCAACATGAATTGCAAGCTTCATTGATGTATTGATAAATAGGTGTGATTATTGTAAGATCGTGCTTTAATTGCTGCGGGAGGAGAGCATGATTTATTATCTGGTAAACAGGGAATATTCTAACACCATGACCTCTTTTCTCTCCTCTTGGGGAAGGAATCTCAAATCGATTATAGAAGTTATTCCCTATGAAAAAATTTTTACCAGGCGATTTCTGTTGCCGGGAACTTATATTTTTGCAGATATTGAAAGACTGAATCCTGCGGATGCGGAATTGGCAGCAATTATATGGGATGCTCTCAGATCACGCTGGGGTGAAGAGATAATCATTTTAAATCATCCTACCCGATCGATGAGGAGATTTGAATTGCTGCGTAACCTTTATGAAACTGGCATTAACTTCCACAATGTGTATATGCTTACCAATGGGGAAATGCCGGAGCGATATCCGGTTTTTTTGCGTAATAGCAATGATCATGGTGGTGCTACTTCATCTCTGTTGTATTCCCTGAAAGAGTTGAAGGATATAATAGCTAGAATGGATGATCAGGGGAAAAGTCGTGAGGATAAGCTTATTGTGGAGTTTTGTAACACTTCTGATGCTGATGGGTTATTTAAGAAAAAATCTTCTTTTTTTATAAATGGCAGAATTATCCACCGCCATATATTCTGTGGTAAAAACTGGCAATTGAAAAAACCGGAGATAATTAACTTGCCGATGATTAAAGATGAGTTGGCCTTTATCGAGAGCCATGAACATGAAATGGCCCTGAAGGAAATTTTCAATCTGGCCCGTATCGACTATGGTCGGATAGATTACGGCATAAAGGATGGTAAAGTTCAGGTGTGGGAAATTAATACAAACCCCGGGGTGGCGGGTTTAGTGCGTTCCAGTGTCCAGGACCGCCGGGAAGAGGTTCACCGGGCTTTTGTGGTCCAGGTTGAAGAGGCTTTTACCCACATAGAAAATATCACCGGTATCGTCGGTAGAATTGAGAACCCGGCATGCGAAATTACAGGTAGTCGCAAAAGGAAAAAGCTGAAAAAACGTTTCAAACGTGCTTTTCGGGATTCATTTATGCCCTTTATGGCCAGAAGCAGAAGCTATGTTCGGCTGCAGTTTGGAGAGTTGGAGAAGCACCTCTTTACTGGAAAAAAATAAAGGAGAAATTGAGGTCTTAGTAAAATGGTGTAGAAATATCTGCCGGGAATCTGAGTAGTACAGGGGGTGAATGTTGAAAAAGGTTATAATTAGAAAAATGCTAGAAAACGATATGCCAGCGGTAATGAATTTGCTGCAAAAGTGGAATATGGCCCCCATTGTTCCAAACGATGATGTTCCTGATCCTGAAAGAAGTTCAATCAACGTCAAAAATACTTTTGTTGCCCTTGACGCAGACCGGTTGATTGGGGTTGGAAGTTATCTTGATATTTCCAAGGAGATTGCTGAAACAGCCAGTCTGGCAGTTGATCCGGAGTGTAAAGGTATGGGGATAGGTTTTGCACTTCAGCATGCCAGACTGAAGGAAATGGTGACCAGGGGTTTCGAAACGGTAAGGACGGAGACGGACAGGCCGGAAACCATCGAATGGTATATAAGGAAATTTGGTTACAGAGTTATTGGCAGGAATCCCAAAAAGCATGATTTTAGTTTGAAGGATATCAATTATTGGACGGTACTTGAACTTGATTTGAGTAGTTATCATGGGTAGACGGCATAAATTGATAATCAACGTTGCCCTTACCGGCAACGTGCCAACCAAGGAACTGACTCCTCATGTGCCGATAAGCCCTGAAGAAATTGCCGATGATGCAAAAAAAGTTTATGATCTTGGAGCCAGTATTGTGCATATTCATGCCAGGGATAGTAATGGCTGCCCCACATATAAAAAAGAAATTTTCCGTGAAATCATTCTCAGGATCAGGGAAAAATGTGAGGACGTAATTATTACGGTTTCTACCAGTGGCAGGAAAGTAAAAGATGTTGGCAAGCGCTTGGAAGTCATTGAACTGGATGGGGACGCAAAACCGGACATGGCCAGCTTGACACTTGGATCGATGAATTTCATCAATGATGCAAGTGTGAATCATCCTCGGGATATTATTTTTATGCTTAAACAGATCAGGGAAGCCGGGTTGAAACCCGAACTGGAGATTTTTGATACCGGCATGGTTAATTATGCTGATTATCTCTTTAAAAAGAAGTACTTGGAAGGGGTTAATTATGCGAATCTGCTTTTTGGTTCTCTGGGAACAATGCCGGCGACGCCAAAGTCTCTGATCAATATTGTTGAAGAGCTGGGTGAAAGAATGATCTGGGCTGCCAGCGGGATTGGTTCTTTTGCTTTCCAGATCCAATGTCTTGCTGTTGCTGTTGGTGGTCATGTCCGGGTGGGAGTCGAGGATAGCATCTACATGAATGGGAGCCGGGAGCTAGCAACAAATCAGAAACTTGTGGCGCGAGTGCGAAAGGTTGCCGAAGCCCTTGAGCGGGAAATTATGACTGTGCAGGAGGTCAGACAAAATCTTGGTATTTCCTGATGGAAGAGCTCGATTTTCTATGGTTGTTCTCATTGTTTCCGGTCTTGAACTCATCTTGGAACATCAAAAAATATTGCCGCTAAAAGTGTGCCGTGCAGCAATGAAATAGAGGCTTTTAAACTATTATTTCCTGGCCAGCTGCCGGGCCTGGTTGATATCCTCCGGAGTATTGAGGTTGAAAAAATACC
>JAOZOL010000065.1 GCA_029933295.1 Desulfobacterales bacterium
TGGAACTTTTAACTTTGCCATCTGAATCTGTATCATTAAATTTGTCATTGACCGGTGAGATGTTATCCAGTCAAAGCGACCGCCGGTTTCCGGCTATTTTTTTGTCCCGATGTTACCAGTAATCCGATTTCAGACAAACAATTTTTTACCGCCAACATTGCCGGACTGTCATCAATTTCCAGAATGCTTTTTCCCGCAATGTCATAAGAACGGATGGTTTCGTCTTCCGGAACCCACCCCAGACAGTCAAGCTCTGCGGGGATAACGAGTTTTTCATATTCCATTTTACTGCGAAGACGGTTTAAAATCAATCCTGCCTTTTTATAATCAATGGCATTATCAGACACTTCCTTGATGGTCTTTGCCACATTGATGCCTTTGGCAGACGCGTCGGACACCAGAATCAGATGGCTTACTTTTGCCATCACGCGCCGGTTAATCTGTTCAATGCCCGCCTCACCATCAATAACCACAAAATCAAAATTATTCGCAACAGATGCGATCAGGTCTTTTAAAATATGATTCACCTGGCAGTAGCACCCTTCCAGTTCCGGACGACCGATGGCGAGAAAGGCGATATTTTTTTTCTCTTCCAGGGCGGAAAACATTTCATAATCCAGCATGGAAAGCATCTGGGCTTTATCAGTCGTTTTTCCGGATTCCACCCGCTGGATCAGTTCATTGCGGATGTCGTCCACGGTTTTAGTTATATAGACTCCCAGCGCGGAAGCCAGGCCCACTGCCGGGTCCGCGTCAATGGCCAGCACTTTATTATTAGAATCTGAAGAAAGAATTTTGACAATGGTTGCACTGAGTGATGTTTTGCCCACACCGCCTTTTCCGCAAAGGGCAAGGACCGATGCCTTTTTTTTTTGCAGGTTATGCATGGGCCGACACCACCTTGTTTTTTAATGCGTTTCTCATGGCCCGCAGTTCCGCCACATCACCGCACACATCGTTATAATCACAGGTGTCGCAATCAAACGACAGTTCTTCCGTCATTTTATTCATGGCGCTGATGCGCTTAAAGACATCGTCGGAAACAGCTTTTACTTCCAGAACATCTTCCCTGCCGGAGGTAATGAAAATGGTTTCCACTGACCGGACATAGGGAATTTTTGAAAACTGATCAATCAACGCGCCCCCGAGATGTTTAAAGGAAAAACCGTGCTGGATGGCTTCGTTGCTCACCCGGCTCCATTCCCGCTGGTATTGGGAAACGCCGCGCATCATGTAGCCTTTTAAATGAATATCATAGCGCAAAAGTTCCATTTCACGGTACCGGTCATAGCTGTTGTCCGCATCAAAATCAGATGCGTCAATAATCACGATTTTACCGAAAGAAACCTGCTGACCGTTCAAATGCTGCAGATCCGGCCCGACCACGGTAATTCGGTTGTTTTTTATTTTATCCGGTTGATTCACCCACATCAAAAAGGAGGTGGACGCATCTTTCGGATTGCCAAGTTCCACTGCCGTATCCGGTCCCAATACCAGATTCCGGTTTTTTTCAGACGGCCAGTCAGTTCGGCCGTTATGGAAAAACCCGGATATTTTACCCTCGTTTCGCCTGAGATTCAGGTATGCCGTTATTTTTTTATAATGTTTGTCAAAAAGTCCCATTATTTTTTGCAACCTGCTTAAAGTCCAACAATTTTCCGCCCAAGATGAAGCGTTCTTCCAATCGTCCCTTTTTTCTTTTCCATGATTTCTTCATAAAGAGTGTCCATATCCCTGGGAGGAACGATTTGTTTTTCTTTTTTCGCCAATGTCAGAGCCCCTGGTTTGCATGACGCCACACACACGCCGCAGCCAATGCACCGTTTTAGATCAATTTTAATTGCTTTTGTTTTTTTGCCGTCTTGTTTCATTTTAATGGCGTCCATTTTGCATATTCTGCCGCATTTTCCGCATCCCACACATTTTTCCGCATCCAAAACCGCATGGTAATTATTGCTGACAAAGTCCGCAGGCCTGGCCAGCAGGCTGACCCCTTCAAGACACGCACAGCAGCACTTGCAGCAACTGCATACAAAATAGGACTCCTGGCTGTTAGACGGCATGAGCACCAGCCCTTCTTTTTCATTTTGTGCCAGAATTTCAAAAGTTTCTTCTTTGGTGATGGATCGACCAAAATTATTGCGTGTATACATATCGGCAAAATCTCCGAATCCAATGCAGACTTCCCTTCTATCCGTTTCCTTGCATGGCCGCCCGATGGAATCTCTTCCTTTTCGGCAAACACAGTCGGCCAGGGCAATATGGCCGTCATTTTGCAAAACAAGTTCCCGCACCTCATCATAGGTGGCAATGTTTAAATCCGGGGTGACGCTTTTTTCCACAGGAATGACCCGCATCTGGGTACGGGCGGTGGTAAGAAATGCCATGCCCAGTGACTGATACATGTATTTTCTAAAATCCATATAGTAATTGGCATTCATGGTGGGCAGTTTCATTTCAAATATGCCCACGGCATAGGGATGCAGAGAGTATTGTTTTTGACCATCCACTATTTTTACAAACATGGCCCCGTGTTTTTCCATATTATCCAGCATGGCCTGTAAATCTGCTTCAGTTATTCCCCTGTCTTTTACTTTCTCGAAAATCTGATCAGCTGATTGAAATTTATAATCCAGTTCAAGGGCGAGTTCCGCCTCTTTTAGGGTAAAAGCGTCACGCAAAAGGCGGAGTTCAACACCGGACAATGTGGCTGGAAAGCCCACGGGCTGTTTGTCGAGATGCTTTTGCAGTTTTTTGTATACTTTGTGGGATTGCCAAAAAATACTCATACTGTCTTTTAAGCGCATCTTTAATTGTTGCATTTTTGTATCCTTTTTTTATCCTGTTTTTTTGAGCCCGGCCTTTTCTTCCGCATACAGTGCCGCCCCAAACGCTCCCATGATCTGCGGGTCCATGCCGTCGAGCGGTTTCATTTGAACATTTAACGCTTCGGACAATGCATTAAAAACACCGGAGTTTTTTGCAACCCCACCGGTCATGACCACATCTTCTTTTACCTCTATGCTTTTTGCCAGGGCTGCCACGCGTTTAGCCATGGCATGATGAAGGGCGTTGACGATGTCTGCGATTTCTTTTCCTTCATTGATCAGGGAAACCACCTCGGTTTCGGCAAAAATCACGCACTGGTTGGAGATTCTTAATTTTTCAGTAGACTTTTCGCCAATGGCTCCCATCTCTGACAGGGGTATTTCCATGGCTTCGGCCATAACTTCCAGAAACCTGCCGGTGCCGGATGCGCATTTGTCGTTGTAGATATAACGGGCAACGTTTCCATTGTCATCCATGCGGGTGGCTTTGGCGTCCTGGCCGCCAATATCAATCACCATTCGGACAGACGGCATGATTCGCCAAGCGCTTTTTGCATGACAGGAAATTTCAGATTCCACCTGGTCAACAAAGGGAATATGTTCCCGGCCGTAGCCGGTGCCCACCACAAAGCGGATATCGTTTGCAGTCAAACCCGCCTTGTCCAGCGCCATTTGCATGATTTCGGTTGCCGATTCGGTCGGCCGGGTTTTGGCCCGCATCACCGCGTCTGATAATATTTTTCCGTTTTCCATGATAACCGCTTTGGCGGTCAGGGAACCGATGTCGCAGCCGGCTACAATCATTTTTATTCTCCTATTTAATTATTCCTATTCCTAAGACATAATTTTATTTATTAATGGCAAAGAAAAATGTTCACCATTCACATAAAACTGGTAAGGCGTGTATCGTCTCAAGGAGTGAGGCGTACTTTTTGTACGTTGAAAGACTTGAGGCGATGCACAACGCAAAAGTTGGACATTTTACGCAGCTATTTTTCCGTTGACTTTTTCCATGGACAACAGCGCCGCGCCTATGGCTCCGGCAATCTGGGGATCGGCTTTCCGGACTTTTTTAATTCGTTTGCCGATCAATTTTTCAAGGGTTGACACCACCCCGACGTTTTTTGCCACGCCGCCGGTCATGAAAATATCGCCTTCCGGTTTAACGGCATTCACCAGAATGGCCACCCGGCCTGCCATGGCAGTATTAACACCGGCGCCGATGTCTTCAATGGGAACCCCGGAATTGATATATTTGATCACATCGGCCTGGGCCCAGACCGTGCAGGTGGATGCCAGGGTTATGGGAGATCTGGATTTTTTAGACAAATTTCCCAGTTCATCAATGCTGATTCCCAGGACTTTTGCCATGACTTCTAAAAACCTGCCGGTGCCGGACGCGCATTTATCATTGGCCATAAATCGTTTTACGTTTCCATCTTTATCAATTTTCATGGTTTTGCAATCCTGGCCGCCGATATCAATCACTGTTTGTGCCGTGGGAAGCAGCCAGTGCGCGCCTTTGCCGTGACATGAAATTTCCGAAACCACTTCATCAACAAAGTCAATCCGGTCCCGGCCGTAACCGGTGCCGATGCAATAGTTGATATCATTTTTGGATATACCGGCCAAAGACAGGACTTTTTCTAAAACCGCATCCGCCGAATCCTTGGGCCGGGGTTTGGATTTGATGATATGATGGCCGATAATTTTTCCGTTTTTCATGATAACGGCTTTTGAGGTCAGGGAACCGACATCACACCCTGCAACAATATTCATAATAACCCCCTTACTTGAAAAAATTCATCCAGGCGTTCTTTGGTGGCCTCCCAGGATTCCACCCGGTCGTCAAACGCGTCATCATTCATGATATGGGTCGGATAACCATTTTTTTCCATGTCCCGGGCAAACGGTTTTACCATTCCCCAGGTGTTTCTGCAGCCCGGTGTGCCGTTATAAATGACACAGTCCGCCTGAAAAAAACGAACAAGTTCCAGAGATTCATCAAGCCACATGCCGGGCTTATCATAGGGCCCCCTGATTGTCCGAACCATTGGCATGCGGGCATTGAGCTGCGCCATGGAATCCAGCATGGCATCTTTTGTCGACAAATCAATGCCGTAAGCACTTCCCGGCAGATTTTTTACATATTTGTTGTCGTCCCTGAAATTTCTCGATAAAATGCAGCCGAGATGACCGAAATTCCGATCTTCCAGATAGTTCCAGAAATTGAGGTTCACGGTGTAATGGTCAATATAGCAGGTAAAGATGCGCAATTTTTCATCCCCGGAACGAAGGCCTGACAGACCGGTTTTTGCACGGTTTTTGCCCCATTTGAGCATGGCTTCAAGGACCCGTGTATAAATTTTTTGACCGGAAAAACAAAACCGGCCCGCATAAATCATCAGATTATATAGAGGCGGCAACGGCGAGGGGACCAGCATGAGCAGATCTTCCAGATCAGCGGTCAGATGGTCCTGGAGATCAACTTCTTTCAATATTTCCGCCAGCCGGTCATAGTCAAGCCGGTTTCCGGATTGTTCCTCCATAAAACGGATCATCTCTTTATAATCGTCAACATGGTATTTCTGGCTCCGTTCATCTCCAATGGAACTGGGATAATTGAGTTGATAAAAGGGTTTGTTCAGGTAAGCGGAAGAAAAGGCATAGGCATTAGCGTTGGTGTCGCATACCCCGGGTGAATCGCAAACCAGAAAATCGACTTCTTCGCACAAGCCGGCCAGAAAAGCCCCGAGAAATCCCCGCTGGGAGGAGCAGGACGTTTCCGGCATGCCGACTTCGCAGCAAAAGTCCATGTAGTCGAACATGCCCCGTTTCCAGACCATTCCGCCCAGGGCGGTTAAGATTTCAAAGGTTGCGGGAACAATATCCATGGCATAAAGAATGGCCGGAGAATAACAAAAGGTCGTACCGCATATTTTTTTACCGCGAGCATGGGCGGTCAGGATATTTTCATAGTAAAGCGCCAACAGTTCCAGAAAAATTTTTCCGGGCACTCCGGTGTCGATCAGAGGTTTGAGCACCCCTTTGAAATAAGGGATGTAGCGGTAGGTCAGTTCGGTCTCCTTGTCGGACCCGGCCGGGAATCTGGCCGCCGCCGAAAGGGTTTGCCCCAGGATGCGGTCATAGTTATATTCTTTTATCTCCGGTCTCATAAAATTATTCCTTTAAATTTTCATATTAAAACAGAGCCGCGACCGTAAGGGAGCGGTATATTATGCACTCACAGATAATGGTTCGGTTGATTTCTGATTACTTTTAGCATCAATCCGTTCGAGAAACGCGTTGATTCTCAATTTCATTCTTCCGCTGTCGGCCCTGGGACCATATTCCCGCTCCAGTTTCAGACACGGAATTCCGGCAGCTTCCAGATCCCGCTCATACAGGGAATTCTCCGCGCCGTGAAGATCACAAAATCGGATATTCTGCATTACGACACCGTCAACCCGTGCGCGATCGATTCTTTCCTTTATCGATGTCAGCCGTTCCTTGTATTTTCCATACATTCGGGGGCATACGGATTGGTCCATATAATGTTTGGCCAGGTTGTCGATGGGGTCCCCTTTTTCATCGATCTCATTGCCTTCCGCCCGGATACCAAAACAGATATTTTCCGCCACCACAATGGCGCCGGTATTTTCTTCCAGGAGCCGGATCAAGTTGATCTCGTCGCTGGCGCTTCCCGCCAGCATCAGCCGTATTTTATTTTTGCTCAGCGATTTTTTACGCCGCCGGAGTCCGGAAAGCCACTGTTTTAAATGCTGGTTGTACTCATCTCTCGGCATCACTGCTCCGGCGATGGTTGCGGTGAATACATCGGTTCCGGAAACCACCACGTCTTTTGCCCATCGCATGGTTTCAATCTCTTTAAGCATGCGGCGGCCGATATTGAATTTTTTAATGGCCGCCAGAATCCCTTTATGGGTAATTTTTACATCAAAATGGGTTTCAATTGCCTTGATCATGAGTTTAAGTTCATTTTTGAACCAGCGCATGCCGTGGGCCTCGGACTTGTGGGGCACGTCAAAATAATAAAAAAACGGCGGTACAATGCCGTCATGGTCTTCTCCCGCCTTACGCCAGCATTCGTCTATCCTCCGCATACTATCGCATCCGGGGGTAATCACAGCCCCATCCAGAAAATCGAACATCCCTTTGCCGGCAAGCTGGAGTATACATTTTGGAAAACTACAGATAAACGGCCCGAAATAAGCATCGGCAATATCCGTGCCGTCGGTTTCAATGCCCCGGAGCCGTACCGGCAGAATTCCGGCTGCATGAAATATCTCAGGCGGAGCATAGGAGCAGGTATATCCAACCACCGGTTTTCCGGATTTTTTCCAGTTAAGAATGGATTCACATTTAACCTTTGTCGCGGCGTCATAAAAAATATCCATTATTAAGCCTCCTTTTTGACAAATAATGAGGCAAGCGTTTCGCGGGCCTGTGCCGCGTCGTCTTCATACGCATCATCCGCCGGCTGAATCACGCTGCAGATCCAGGTAACCAGTCCCGGAACCACGGATCTTGCCAGGGGCTGAATCACTTTACCGGTATCCAATATTTTTTTTGCAGCTTCGGACAGCTCATAATCGTCTACGGCATCGGCAAACTGGGCGGCAAGGCCGGAAAGGATGTCCGGGTTTTCATCCCCCAGCCGGTTGATGATCCGGAGGGTATTGTTTACCACTTCGGCGAGTTCCTGAATATCGTAGGCGGCCAGATGCTGGGCCATGGATTTTGCCAGGTCATCATCATCCACCGCGTCCCATGCTGCCAGTTTCTGGTTGAGCGCTTTAATTCGAATATTTGAAATTTCCGGTCGCTTGATCATGCTTAAATGTTTGAAGTTCGGCCGGGTGTTCTCCGCTTCTGCAACGCAAACATCAAAGGTCGCTTTTGTTTCAGCCAGTGCAATTTTTGCTTTCCATAACGTGACCGGGTCTGCCCGGTCATAGAATTCTTCAATTTTTTTTGAAAGCACGTTCGGCAGTTGCGGCATTCCGGGTTCTCCCAGAAGTGCGCTGCCTGTGTGAATTTTACGGACCACTTCCGCCAGTTCGTTGATCAGGCCGGTGATGGGTTGTGTGTCAATTTCATTTAATAAGGAGAGCACCACATCGGTGAGCAGGTCAGGCGGAAGATCGTTTAAGTATCCCACGGAAATATCTAAAGAGTCGGAGAGCATGTTGACAAGGGTCGGCAGCAGGGAGAGGAGGAGTACGACTTTTGTTGGATATTGCCACATCACATTGTTTGCCATAATTACAAACGCGTGGACATCTGCTGCGGAATTTTCCGCCATTTCCTTGAGCTCAGCAAAATCAATGGATTCGATCCATTTTTGAAATCCGGGAGCCAGGGTTTTAGCAAAAAATTCAGGGTCGTTTTTATGGATATCGTTAATAATCAGGCATACCCTGGTGATGATTTCTCCGGTTTGGCCGGTGGCAATTTTTGAAATCACATCACCAAAAACGTCTTTCTTTTCTTCTGCCGGCATTCCCTCAATGGTTTTTGTCAGGGTGGCAATAATATCAAAAAAACCATTTATAATATCCGGGAGCGGCTCTCCGATGTCCCGGATAAACTGCTCATCTTCAAATAAAAATGCAAGTTCGTTTTCTTCAAAAACATCCTCCGGCCGGGAAAGAAGCCTGGTAAGGATCTTCCCCGCCATTTTCATGATGAATTTTCCAATTTTGCTGTTTTTGGCTAAAACATTTAAAACATCCGGTAAAATGCTGCTTAACGTTTGCCGAATTTCCCGGGTTTGAAAAATTTTGGCAAGCGCCGTGTTTTCCCCCGCTTCCCCGGCCAGGTCAATTTCAGAAAGTTTTTGAATGCCGAGGGGAAGGCCTGATCTTGAATGGAGGTTTTTCATGACTTAGTCCTTATTGTTTATAAAGATAGCACAGTTCCAGTATTACTCTGTATTTTGGTGTGATACAGAGGGGGGGTAAAAATATTTATTATAGTCAGGATGCAGCGGCGGCCACAGGCGTTTCTGCTGTTTTTTGGTTTGAAACCGCCAGCACAAGATCTTCTTTTTTTGTAGTTTGCTCCTGGTTCTGCTCCTGGTTCTGCTCCTGGGCCATCAGGTGTTTGACCAGCCGTTTTCCCAGGGCGATGATTGAGGTTGTGGGCGGCAGGCCCCACTCCTGAGGTATGACAGAACAGTCACATACATAGAGATTGTCAAATTTTGTTTTCAGATCAGTATCCACCAGTTCGCCGATTTTGACCGTGCCGCCGGGATGAGCGGCAACTCTCCAGCTCTTGTATATATCAGTGGCGCCGGCATTGGTGAGTATGCGTTTGGCGTGCTCAGACCCTTTGTCAAGTTTCAGCTTGTCATTTTTCGTCAGGGATTTATTTACCCAGCCGTTGTTTAAAACACTTCCTCCCAGATCATCCCTTACCTTAATCATGAGGGGAAGGGTATCTGCATAGGAAAAAGCCTGTTTGACCTTAAATACCTCCAGGTCAAAAACGATTTTCATCATCTGCGGCATATTAAAGTCGGTTATGACAATACCGTCTTCTTCAAAATGAACGCCCGCGCTCATGGGAATGGACTTGCCGCTGCCAAGCCCCTTAATTTTTCCGTAAACAAAAACCAGGGGGTCAAAAAAGAAATCATACCCGGCACTTCTCATGCCGCTTTGACGAAGAATGATCGGAGAACCAATGCCGCCGGCGGCAATGATGGTTTTCGGTGCATATGCCCGGTATATTTCCTTATTGTATTTATACTCAACACCAATGGCTTTTTTATTTTCAATAATGACTTTAGTCACTTTTGCCCGGTTAATCAGCTTTGCACCGTTTTCAAGGGCTTTATCAACAAATTCCCGTGCATCCCATTTAGCATTATATGGGCACCCGTACATGCAGCGCTGGCAATTTAATTTACATTTTGACGGATGGAGAAAATGGTTTAATTTATGGCCGTCATACCCTAAGTCAACGGCGCTTTCCAGAAAGGCATTGGGACCGGCTCCCATAAGCTCGTCAGGTAATGGTGCGATAGGAACGTCATTTCTCATCTCTTTTACTTCTGCTGAAATATCCACGCCGTAACTTTTAAACATATCCACCGGGGGATCAAACGCCGAACCGCAGAATATCATCGAACTGCCGCCGGTTGTAATTGCCCGGACAATCGGGACAGCCTGCCTTGTCATCACGATACTTTTACCGGGAATAAAAGCGCGGGGTACGGCCGAAAAAAAAGATCCTTTTTTAGGATCATTATCTCCCCACTCCAGAATAAGTACTTTTTTACCCTGTTTTGACAGGTCCATGGCAACGGTTGCGCCGCCAGGTCCGCTGCCCACCACAATGGCATCAAACCCTGACTTTGATTTTTTCATGTTTTTCCTCCATTTGAATCGTTTTTACCGTTATATAATTACTGGTATAAAATGCCGGAAAAGTGGAAATAATTTTGTAAATAGTTAGCTCAGTAATAAAAGAGAATAATGGGAACAATGTGAAAAAACGCTAACATTGTTTATCGAGTCGACGGTCGACGGTCGACTTTATGGATTATCATTAAATGGTTTTTTTAACAGTGTCAAGAAAATTATGTTAAACGTGGAAATATTTTCTAAACACAGTTTACATGGCGCATACATCATCTAAAGCAGACAGCTAAAAAATGTCATGCCGAAATCTTTTTTTAAAAGTTCCACCAGGAATAAACAGCTGTGTTGTTTTGATAAAGCGATCGGTTGCCGGCATAAATCAGCGCTGCTGGTGCGGAAGAATCATTTGACAGGATTTTCCAAAAATTCAACCCCTTAAAAAAATCTTTGGCGATGGTATGACCGGATTTGACTTCAACCGGTATGAGCTGATTGCCCAAATCGATGATAATATCAAGTTCATGGCCAGCAGAATCACGCCAGAAATATAGATCCTGTTCCAGTCCGTCATGAAGCCTTCTTTTTAATACCTGAATTTTGCACGAGTCGGAGGCTTCCATATGCAAGGCATTTAAC
>JAOZOL010000381.1 GCA_029933295.1 Desulfobacterales bacterium
GCTTTGTCATACCAGGGTGTTTGTAGTGCTGCCATAATGCTGCTCCTTTCTTTTTAGGGCTAAAAAGATCTACACGGAGTGGCATTATGGCAGTTATAAGAAAAAAATCGGAAGAGGATTATACTTTCAAGGCAGGTCTGAAAAGAAGAAATACGTGGGTCTGTCAACCCTGCCGCGTCAGCGGCTTACTTGAACAACCTGAAAAAACTGATTGACTTCGGTGAATCCGGCACAGTAGGCCAGCGGAACGATTAAAGAGTATATCTTCCACTTTCTTGACAAAGTCAAGGTTATTTGATATTCTAAAAGACATCAAATAACCTTTATATATGCTGCAGAATAATATGAATTACGCTATACAACACCTAGCCCAAGCTCTACAAGAGGCTCGTAAAGAGAGTAATTTGAGTCAGCGGGCACTTAGCCTGAAAACCGGAATTACACAGGCTCAGATATCCAAAATTGAAAATGGCGTGGCGGATCCCAAGCTTTCCAGCCTGATTGAACTTTCTCGTTCGCTGGATGTTGAATTGATGCTGGTACCGCGCCGCAGTGTTGTCGCGGTTGAGAGTGTGATCAATCTCTCAACCTCCGGCAACGGTTCTTCCGCCTTGGGTCCCGCTTACAGCTTGGATGATGATGACTGACATATCTCTCCTCAAAGTAGCTCTTTACGGAAAAGAGATCGGCAGCCTGACTCATTTACCGGGCGACCAGATCCTGTTTTCATTTACAGAAGCGTATATCAACGATCTTGATCGACCGACTTTAAGTCTCTCTTTCAAGGATAAACTTGGTAATTTGATCAGCGACTTTAAACCGCAGCGAACGCGGCTGCCTCCTTTCTTTTCTAATCTTTTGCCTGAAGGTCCACTGCGAGAATATCTGGCAAAAAAGGGGGGTGTCAATCCGTTACAAGAATTTTTTCTACTTCAGGTTCTGGGTCGCGACCTGCCGGGTGCGGTTACGGTTCTGTCAGAAGATGAAAGATTTCAACCGGCTCAACCCAAGACCAGTTTGGCGAATTCAGAAAATGTACCGGAATCGGCGCTGCATTTTTCGTTAGCCGGCGTACAACTAAAATTTTCCGGCATCATGGAAGCTGCCGGCGGTTTAACTATTCCGGCGACCGGAAGTGGCGGTTCGTGGATTATCAAACTTCCGTCTATGAGGTTTTTGGGTGTACCGGAAAATGAGTTTGCCATGATGGAGTTGGCTCGCACGGTTGGTATTGAAGTGCCGGAAGTCAGATTGGTTCCTGTAGGCAATATCGATGGTCTGCCGCGGGACAGCGGTCATTTTTCAGGAAATGCCCTGGCGGTTAAACGATTTGACCGTACGGAGAGTGGCAATGCGATACACTTTGAAGACTTTGCCCAAATTTTCGGTATCTATCCGGAAAAAAAATATGGCCGGGCCAGTTATCGAAATCTGGCAGAAGTAATTTGGGCTGAAACAGGGGAAAACGGAATCACTGAATTTATCCGCCGCCTGGTCTTCAACGTCCTGATTGGTAACGCTGATATGCACCTTAAAAACTGGTCTTTGATTTATTCTCAATCTGACCAGAGGCCAAAATTATCTCCCGGTTATGACTTTGTTTCCACGATTGCTTTTATAGACGATACCAATATGGCTCTGAAACTGGGGCGTTCAAAAAAGATGTCTGAGTTATCACTTGATCAGCTCGCTTACCTTGCAGCCAAGGCCCATTTGCCGGAAAAATTGGTTCTGGACACAGGCAGGGAGACTGTTAGCCGATTTCTAGATACCTGGCAAAACGGAAAGGGAGTTGCAAACAGGTACCCGGCAGCCATTAAACCGATCAACACCCACCTTCAGCGGATACCCATGGTACATTCGCAGCGAACTGCAAAAGTATGATACAGGGCGAAAAGGGGTCAGGTCTTGCAATCATACAAAGGCGGAGCAGGGTAATCACCCCATTTTTAACGAGTGTTAAAAGTAGAACACAACCACATTTTTCAGTATCATAATCTTCATTTCTTATCTTGCCACAAGCGAGTGGAAGTAAAAAACCAGTTCTGAGAATGTTTAGAATCTGATTGTCGCTGTACCGTGACTTCTTCATGTAGAATCACTCCTTGTTGTTTATTACGAGAAAATTCTACTTTTGAACACCTTTATTTTACGGGGGGATTACCCGGAAGGGATGAAAGGCCTGAATTGCCTGTGGATGCCCTGCGTGAGGCTCTTGTCAATGTGCTGGTCCACCGTGATTATCGCTCAAGTGCCAATATTCAGGTGCATATTTACGGTGATCGGGTAAAAATTATCAGCCCGGGATGTTTGCCGGCCGGAATGAAAGAGGCAGACATTGGGTTAAAGAGCATCCCGCGCAATCTTCTTTTGTTCAGTATGTTTTATCGGATGGATCTGGTGGAGCAGATTGGCAGCGGGATTAGATGAATGCAGCAACTTTGCCGGGATTATGGAGTGCAAGAGCCGGTTTTGCGCATTGAAGACAACTGGGTTACCATTATCTTCAATCGTTATAATCTTCAATCTGGTAGGGATTGTGGAGTTACCCCCCCAGTTACCCCCTCCAGTTGAGAGAGTGCTTTTTTCTTGTGAAAAGCCAATTGATCGGGAAGAAATGCAAAAACGGCTTGGGATCAAAAATAAAAAATATTTTATTGAATCCTATTTGCGGCCAGCCTTGAAAAGCGGTTTTCTTGAAATGACTATTCCCGACAAAGCCAATAGCCCTTTGCAGCGGTATCGATTAACCGAACAGGGGCAACAATGGTTGAAAGAACAGAGAAGTGGAGGTGACCTTTATTTGTAAAGATT
>JAOZOL010000382.1 GCA_029933295.1 Desulfobacterales bacterium
ATGGTCACAGGTAAAAATACTGATATTTCAACGATATAAGACAACACAGAAAGTTAAGTAAATTATGCACTGACCAATGCCGCAAGCTTATCGGCAATTTCACCAAAAGCCTTTGCCCCAGCAGCTTCCTTAAATTCTTCCTGATAAGATGATCCTGCATCTCCCGCCTTAACCAGATTCGGGTCAAAGGGAATCTTGCCTAAAAAATTTATGTTAAACTGCTTTGCGGTTGCTTCCCCACCGCCCGAGCCAAACAGATCAGCCGTCTTTCCGCAATGGGGACATACATAACCGCTCATGTTTTCAATCATCCCAAACATGTCTTTCTCGACTTTTTTACAAAAATTAATCGATTTCCTGACATCGGACAACGCAACTTCCTGTGGGGTCGTAACGATAATCGGTCTGGCATCCGGGATTGTCTGGACAACGCTCAAGGGTTCATCACCGGTGCCGGGGGGCGAATCAACGATTAAAAAATCAAGTTCACCCCAGTCCACATCAGATATAAACTGATTGATGGCTGAATGCTTCAGGGGACCCCGCCATATGACCGCATCATCTTTATTGGGCATTAAACATTCAATGGACATGACTTTAACATTATCCGAATAACGCATGGGTTCTAATTTCTGGGTTTCATTGGCAGATACCATTCCCTGCAAGCCAAGCATCCGGGGAACATCCGGACCATGGAGATCGACATCCATAATGCCCACTTTAAACCCTCTTTTACCAAGTGCAATACCGAGATTTACGGATACACTTGTCTTTCCGACACCGCCCTTACCGCTCATCACAATAAATTTGTATTTAATTTTTGATAATGCGGTTTTTAATTCCTGTTCCTGCTGCTGTTTTGCCTGATCCTGATTCTGCACACCGCAGGTTCCACTCTGAATCTCTACCATAGATATTTCTCCTTTAACTTGTAGACACCCGATAAACTTCAGGACGCCGACACGACGGACACCGATCCGGGCGTCCTGTGCCAAGGTCCTCATGCCATTCATAGTCGCACTTTTCACATCTAAAAAGACGTTCTGTTGAACTGATCACATAATTTCCGCCTTCAATATTGATCGCTTTTCCGTTAATCAACGCATCAGCAACGATTTTCCTGGCCTGTTCAATGATCCTTCCAAACGTGGCTCTTGAAACACCCATTTGCTTACCACCAGCCTCGTGAGAAAAGCCTTCAAGATCTGCGAGCCTCAAAGCTTCACGTTCATCAATGGTTAACTGGATTTCTTCCAGTTCAAGCATGGGTATGCCTCTGGGTTTAAAATAACAAACACCTGGATTATAAGCGACAAAACGTTTTTTATGTGGTCTTCCCATAACCTGTCCTATTTTGAGCATATTCTCAATTAATTAAAATTAAGACCTGACAACCAATTTGTCAAGCCCTATCCCGAATAAACGGACTAACATCTTATCCTGACAGAACCGGCATGCGCTCCAAGTCCTTCCACATCTGCCAGCCTCATAATATCTTCTGCTTCACGGTCAAAGGCCGCTTTTGAATAATGGAGCAGACTGGTCTGCTTTAAAAAAGTATCCACCGACAATGCGGATGAAAACCTGGCCGTCCCCCCGGTGGGCAGGACGTGATTGGGACCGGCCATATAATCACCAACCGGTTCCGGAGTATATTCCCCCACAAAGACAGCTCCGGCATTTCGGATTAACCCCAAATATTCAAACGGTTCTTTCACATGAATTTCCAAATGTTCGGGTGCAATCCGGTTTGCCAATTCAATGCCTGTCGTAATATCAGGGACAATCATAATGCAGCCGAAAGCCGCCAATGATTTTTGGGCGATATCCTTTCGATCAAGAATGTTAAGCTGCCCTTGTACCGCTTTTGCCACATCATCGGCTACCCGGGCAGAATCAGTAATCAATACCGATGATGCCAGCATATCATGTTCGGCCTGGGAAAGCAGATCCGCCGCAATATATTTTGCATTTGCCGAATCATCGGCAATGACCAGAATCTCGCTTGGTCCGGCAATCATATCGATGCCCACCGTTCCGGCCACCATTTTTTTGGCAAGGGTCACATAAATATTCCCCGGCCCCGCAATCACATCGACCTTTTTGATCGTCTTTGTACCATACGCCAGCCCGGCAATAGCCCAGGCACTTCCGGCCTTATAAATAACATCCACGCCCACTTTTTTGGCTGCCACCAGAAGATGGGGATTAACGCTCCCTTCTTTGGTGGGGGGGGTCACCATTGACACATGTTCAACGCCGGCAATCCTGGCCGGTATAACACCCATCAACACAGAGGACACAAGGGGCGTCATTCCGCCTTTCGCCCCCGGCACATAAACCCCGGCCGCATCAACCGGATTGATCAATTGCCCGAGCAGAACGCCCGGCCGGGCAGTTGAAATCCATGAATTTCGAAGCTGTTTTTTATGAAATGCTTCAATCTGGTCAACCGCACGATTTAATGCAGAACCAAAGCTACCGTCAACCTGTTTTTCTGCATATGCGATCTCATCATCTGTCACAATTAAATCGTTAACCGACAAATCCGGCGCATCAAACCGGTTGGTATATTCAATCAATGCTGAATCGCCCCGTTGTTTCACATCCTCCAGAATTTCGGCAACACGATCCACATCTTCTTTTTTAAATTCAACACCCCGATCAGCTATGGCCCTGATTTTTTTTTCAGCTTCAGCAGATGGGTACCGAATAACTTTCATAATAATTCCCCGGTGATCCATGTTTTTTAAATAATATTGAACAATTTTATTATCCTTAAGACAAACCTCCAAATATGTCAAT
>JAOZOL010000383.1 GCA_029933295.1 Desulfobacterales bacterium
GTTTTTTAAAAAATAAAATATTTATAAAAAAGACGGGGAGCTTCCCCGCCTCCTTCATAAAAAATTTAACCCTGTTACTATTTACATTTTACTAAGCACGCATACCACCCTGGTAATGAGTGGTCAACTGCTTTTCCATAGTTTCTTCACGGGTATAGTTGGGCAGTACCAGGGGAGAAACCAGATCGGTTTCAATGCCAGCATCTGCCATTTCTTTATGATAGGCTTCTACATGATCCATATTAATGCCGTCTAGGGAACCGGAAAAAGCCTTAACATACTCTGCCGCACTTTTACCAGCCCGACGGCCAAAGACGGTTATATCGAGCAGGGAATTGCCCATCAGGCGATTTTCCCCATGAACGCCACCGGATGCCTCACCAGCTGCAAACAGACCTTCAACATTGGTGGCGCTGTTGTCTTTAATGGTCAAGCCGCCATTTTGATAGTGTAATGTCGGATACACCAGCATCGGCACTTTACTGATATCAATACCGTAACGGATAAATTGGATATACTTTGCCGGCAGTTCCTTTTTAACCGTACCTGGTCCTTCCAAATCATCAATCATGGGCGAATCAAGCCAGACACCTACCCGTCCGGTAGGAGTTATAACCCCATTGTTCCGTTCAAGACATTCTTGAATAATACAGGATGACTCAACATCCCGTGGTTCACGCTCGAAGACAAACTGCTGTCCTTCACAATTGAGCAAATTAGCTCCCAGGCCCCGAACCTTTTCGGTAATCAGCAAGCCGATATTCTGTTCTGGAAAAGCTACTCCGGTAGGATGATACTGGGTTGAATGCATGAAGGCTAAAGGAACACCGGCCCGGTAACCAATAACCAGGCCATCGGCAGTAGCACCATAATGGTTGGTGGTCGCAAAACCCTGGATATGTAGCCTGCCATAACCACCGGTAGCAATAATGGTAGCTTTCGCTTTGACGACAAAATATTCTTCGGTCTCCATATTAAAAAACAAGGCACCAGCTGCTCGTCCCTTAGCATCCTTGAGAATTTCAATCGCCGAAGAAAATTCAAGGATGGTGATATCTTCGGCCCGGTTCCGGGCTTCATCCTTCAACACCCGCATAATCGCAGAACCAGTAATATCACCTGATGAATGCATCCTTTTACGACAGGTCCCGCCGCCATGTCGCACCCGCATCCTACCATCTGGTTGTTTATCAAACATCAGCCCCAAACTTTCAAGCCATTCAATCACCAGGGGGGCGTCATGGGTTAAGGCCGCAACCAGCTCCGGAGTATTGGTGAAATGTCCACCGCCTATCACATCAAGATAATGGTAATACGGGGAATCGACCTCCTGGCTTGCCCCCTGGATCCCGCCTTCTGCCATCACCGTGTTGGCATCACCATGGCGTAGTTTCGTAGCCAAGATCACCTTGGAACCATTCTCCTGGGCCAAAAGTGAGGCTGATGTCCCAGCACCACCCCCACCGATAACCAAGACGTCTGTTTCAAAGGCAGTTAACTTTTCCAACTCAGCATTATCAACCTGCAACCGAGCCTTTGATTCCAGCACATCGACAAATTCCGTTGGATAAACCTCGCCTTTGCTGGGACCAACACTGACCGCCCGGCGGCCAGCTTTCTTATAATCCGGATGAAATTTATCCAAAACTTCCTGGCGGCCCGCCAAAGACAAGGGTTCAAAATCCATCCCTTTTTTGGAGCGGGCAATCCGCTCAGGTCGGCTGGCCTCAACCTTTTTAATCAATTCCAGCATTTCAGGTGTATAACCCATAATAACTATCCTCCAGTTAGGAATGTTTAATTAATCCACCAGTAGATTCAATTCGATCTACAGAAAACTTTTATCCTGAGGCTCCCAGCCTTCGCTGTTCTGAGGTTCCATTTCCCGTTCAACATAGAGCTTCCTCAGACTTTCTTCATCACTGTCAACCAGATTTTTCAGCATCTCATCATATTTTCCCGCTTTAATATCAGTTACACGGGACTGCAGATGTTCAGCCCTTGGCACCTGATACTTGGCATGAAGCCGGCGGCACAACTGAGCCAGATGAAAATGCTGAATCTGGGCCGGACAACGGGATGAACAAAGTCCACATTGGATACAGTCAAATGAAAGCCGCGCGACTTTGGCAATATCACCACGCATGGCAGCATTAACATACTCCATCACCTCAATATCCATCGGACAGGATTTAGTGCAGGTATTACAGGCCACACACTTCATCACCTCCGGATAGAGTTTCATGATGGTTTCTGCTGAGGCATCAACCTCTTCAATTTTGTATGGGGTCCGGTTGGCCGGGAAGAAAGGTACCTGGGTCAGGTACATATTTTCCTGGACTACCGTCTGGCAGGCAAGGCAGAAATTCAAATGGTAATCCCCCAAAATCCGATAAACTGTCGGGCAGGCACCACAGATGCCACCCCGACAGCCACAGGAGCGGATAAATTGATACCCGGCATATTCCAGAGATTTTTGGATTGTCATGGTCTCAGGAACCAGGTAACGCTTGCCCATGATGAAAATCGGGACGAGCTTGGTTCCCTCGGGCAGAATAGCCCGATCACCGGTTGCAACCTTGATTTCTTTTTTCTGTGCCTCACTCATGAAACTGTCCTCCTCAAGAAAAACAGACTATTCCAAATAAAAGTTTATAACTTACTTTAAACTATTTAGTCCCCGACTCGCTCATCAGTTCACTATCCTGAAACGTCGTCGCCGGCGCCGGTTCATTATAGCTTCTTCCAGGTTCATAATCCATCATCTTCTGGGCCTGAAGGCCAACCGTG
>JAOZOL010000384.1 GCA_029933295.1 Desulfobacterales bacterium
TTTTTAATCGTGAAACTGACAAAAAAGCTTAAATTAATCATTATTACAGGGCTCTCGGGATCAGGCAAAAGTACGGCCATGGGAGCCCTGGAAGACGCCGGATTTTACTGTGTCGATAACATGCCGGTTGAGTTGCTTCCCAAATTCCTTGAGATGCCGATCCAGGACGATACTGAAATCAAAGGTCTTGCATTTGTCATGGATCTGAGGGAAAAAAGCTTCCTGACGGCATGTCCGGTTGTTTTTGGGGAACTGCGACAAAAGGGCTATCTTTTTGAAATTCTGTTTCTTGAAGCAGATGAAACAGCCCTGCTTAAACGTTACAGCCAGACACGCAGACATCATCCCCTTGCACAGGACAAAACACTCCTTGAGGGAATAAGAGAAGAAATAAAACTACTGGAACCGTTAAAGGATTCTGCATCGAGAATTATTGACACCTCTGACTATAATATCCACGATTTAAAATCGGTTATTTTCAATCTCGCACAAAACAGTATTGAATCAATTCCGATGAGAATGCATATTACTTCTTTTGGTTTCAAGCATGGCGTCCCGCACGATGCTGATTTAATAATCGATGTGAGGTTCCTGGCAAATCCGTATTTTGTTGCCGATCTGAAATCTCATAACGGAAAAAACAAAGCGGTTAAAAATTTTGTTTTAAACAACCCGTCGACTCAGATATTTTTACAAAAGTTTAAAGATCTTATTGATTTTTTGCTCCCTTTATATGAAAAGGAAGGCAAATCTTATTTTACGATTGCCTTTGGTTGTACGGGGGGTCAGCATCGTTCCGTGGTAATTGCGGACGCCGTATATAATCATATTCAAAAACCGGGGCGTCTGATTAAAATTACGCATCGGGATATTGACATTAAAAATTAAACACTGAAACTAAACTCGGGATAATTTATGGTTGGCATCGTCATCGTAACTCATGGGCAACTTGGTCATACATTGATTGAAACAGCCCAAATAATATTTAATAAAAACCCCGAAACGATTATCGCCGTCTCCATTGATTTAAAAGAAAATGTTGAAAAATTAAGAAAAAAAATCAAAGATAGCATAAAATCTGTTAATAAAAACAAAGGGATACTGATTTTAACGGATATGTTTGGCGGCACCCCGTCCAATTTGAGCTATTCTTTTCTTGAAGAAGGAAAAATAGAGGTTATATCAGGCGTCAACCTGCCGGTAATGATTAAAGCCATTAATCTTCGTAAAAAAAGCGATGATCTGCATGAAATGGCCAAAACCATAGAGCATTATGGAAAAAAAAGCATTTCCCTTGCCAGCGATATCTTGAAAGGGAACAAACGAAGCTGAGAAATGGCAAGAATGACCATTTCCGCCATGACGGAAAATGATATTGACACAGTTTTTGCCATGGAACGGGCATCATTTTTAAATCCATGGAGCAAATCAGCGTTTTTAAAAGAATTATCAAACATATATTCTTATAATTTTGTGTTAAAGCATGAATATGCGATGAAAAACATTCAAATTGTCGCGTATCTATGTCTTCATAAAATTGTTGATGAAATTCACATCTTAAAAATTGCTGTCAAAAAAGAAAAACAACATAAAGGTATTGCCGCAAATTTTTTAACCCGTTGCCTTGATTTGGTTTCCAGGCATCAGGACATGACGGCTGTACTTGAAGTCCGGCAATCCAATAAAGCCGGCATTGGTCTTTACAAAAAAACAGGATTTCACATTGTCGGGCGACAGCCCAATTATTATTCAGATACCGGGGAAGATGCAATTCTCATGGGAAAAACTTTAAAAGGAGGGATATGAATGACTATTAAACTTGCAATTAATGGATTGGGAAGAATCGGAAGGCTTGTGTTTCGCGCTGCATTGAAACGCTCGGATATAGAAATCGTTGCGGTCAATGATCTCATGGAGCCTGAATCGATTGCACACCTCTTAACCTATGATTCCGTTCATGAAAAACTGGATGCCAACATCCTTGCAAAAGAAAATGCAATCGAAATCAATGGAAAATCCATCAGTGTTTTTTCTGAAAGGGATCCGGCAAACCTTCCCTGGAAAGACTATGGGGTTGACATTGCCGCTGAATGTACCGGCCTTTTCAGGGATAAAGTCAGCGCTGGCAAGCATTTGAATGCTGGTGCAAAAAAAGTCATTATATCCGCACCGGCAAAAGATCCGGATATTACAATCGTATTAGGCGTCAATTCTGATAAATATGATGCATCCAGCCATCACATCATATCCAATGCATCCTGTACGACCAATTGTCTGGCGCCCCTTGCCAAAGTCATTCATGACCAATTCGGTATTTCATGCGGATTGATGACAACCACACATTCCTATACCGGTGATCAGAGACTGCTGGACGCGCCCCACAAAGATCTTCGCAGGGCAAGATCCGCTGCTGTCTCAATGATTCCCACAACGACCGGGGCGGCCAAAGCCGTAGGCCTGGTGCTCCCGGAGTTGAATGGAAAATTAAACGGCCTTTCCATTCGCGTCCCAACACCAAATGTGTCTATCGTGGATCTGGTTGCCACTATCAAAAAAACCGGTGTAACCATAGCAGATATCAATGGGGCACTTAAAGACGCTTCTGAAAACTCACTGAAAGGGATTCTCGGCTATAATGAACTCCCGCTGGTTTCCCATGATTTTAATGGTTCTACCTTCTCCTCAATTATAGACGCCCCCAATACTTACGTCATTGAAAATATGGTTAAGGTTTTATCCTGGTATGACAATGAAGCCGGGTACTCCGAAAGGATGGTGGATCT
>JAOZOL010000066.1 GCA_029933295.1 Desulfobacterales bacterium
CTTAGTTCACTTCCCGGGTTTTATGAAATGCGATTTCCGGCCATTGTTCCATACAAAAGCCAAGCTGCCATTCGCTGGTTGTCAGAAAAGAAAGACAGCCCTGGGCGTCTGTGGCAAGGTTGGCCTGATATTTTTTTTCAAACGCTTCCATTTTTTTTCGATCATCACACGTAACCCATCGGGCCACATTAAAGTCCACCGGTTCATAGACGGCATCCACGCCATATTCGGCTTTGAGCCGTGCCATGGTGACGTCAAACTGAAGCACACCCACCGCGCCCAGAATATAATTATTCCCTGTTATCGGCCTAAACACCTGGACCGCGCCTTCTTCAGCCAGCTGCGTTAAACCTTTCTGAAGCTGCTTTGTTTTTAGCGGGTTTTTCAAGATAACCCGCTTGAAATGCTCGGACGCGAAATTGGGAATGCCGGCAAATTTTAACGGCTCTTTTTCGGAAAACGTATCGCCGATTTTAATGGTGCCGTGGTTGTGAATACCTATAATATCTCCGGGGAACGCTTCTTCCACGTTTTCCCGGTCATTGGCCATAAATATGGTGGCATTTGCCAGGGTAATGTCTTTTCCGATCCGGTGGTGAACGACCTTCATGCCCCGGGAAAATTTTCCGGAACAGATCCGGACAAACGCGATCCGGTCACGATGGGCCGGGTTCATGTTGGCCTGAATTTTAAACGTAAAGCCTGAAAAAGGCTTTTCATAGGGTGAAACCTCCCTGGATACTGCTGCGCGATTGCCCGGCGGCGGTGCCATTTCTACAAATGCGTCGAGCATTTCTTTAACGCCAAAATTGTTAATGGCGCTTCCGAAAAAAACCGGTGTCTGGCTCCCGGTTAAAAAATGGGCCAGCTCAAACGGATTGGCCGCGCCGTCAAGAAGTTCAATGTCTTCCCGCAGTTCATCAGCCTGGGTTCCTAAGAGTTCATCTAAGATAGGATCGGACAAGTCATCAATGATAATGCCCCCCTGACTTAGCTTTCCCCGGCCGGGTTCAAATATATGCAACTGTCGGTGAAAGAGGTTATAGACACCTTTAAACTGTTTGCCCATGCCGATGGGCCAGGACAGCGGCGTGCATTCAATCTGCAGTTTGTCTTCAATTTCGCTCAGGATTTCAAGCGGGGCCAGCCCTTCCCGGTCCAGCTTGTTGATGAATGTAACAATGGGGGTGTTGCGCATGCGGCAGACTTCCATGAGCTTTTCGGTCTGGGGTTCCACTCCCTTGGCACTGTCAATGACCATCATGGCACTGTCAACAGCGGTTAATACCCGGTACGTGTCTTCCGAAAAGTCCTGATGCCCCGGTGTGTCCAGCAGATTAATCTCGTAATTCCGGTAATTGAATTTCATCACCGACGTTGTAACCGATATCCCCCTTTCTTTTTCAATGGCCATCCAGTCGCTGGTGGCATGCCTGGCGGCCTTTCTCGCCTTCACGGTTCCGGCCTGCTGGATGGCCCCGCCGAAAAGCAGGAGCTTTTCAGTGAGCGTGGTTTTACCGGCATCCGGATGGCTGATAATGCCGAATGTCCGCCGCCGGTTGATTTCTTTCTGGTAAAACTGGTGCATAATATTATTAAGTCCACTCCTGATTTGTTGATCCCGTAAAAAATTAGCTTACGATGGCAAAGAAAAAAGTTCAAGTTCAAGGCGTCGCAAATCCCGAAGAATGAGGCGTACTTTTCGTACTCCGCAGTGATGAGGGATGTAGCGCAACGAAGAAATTGGACTTTTTGCGAAGCCATCAAATTTAAAAAAATGCACCGTATCAGTGTCATTTGAGAATGTAAAGAGGATGTTTCTCAACTAACAGATATAATTGTGGCTTTTTATACCAGTTTCATGATATGAATATAAAAAATTTATACATGAATTTTGTATGAAAATTGATAAAAACCGTTTTATCAGTTGAGAATAAAGGGTTTATAAAGAATTAATTTATTTTTTTTAAAATAAGAAAGCGAACGAGAGCCAAATGCCGGATCAATTACTTGATTTAATATCTAATAAAGATATTTTTTTGCAATTATTTAATCTGATTTGTATCCTTATTGCCGTATATGCCATCGCAAAGATTATTCTAGGCCCCAAACGAAAAAAATCAGATCAGAATCACTATGCCCTGTTCGGAGAATATACGAAATACATCCCGAATATCATGTGTTATCTACGGTTTCCATTGGGAGGATGGCTTTTTTGCGTGTATTATTTTTCAGCGCTTCACACATTGTTTTTTGCGGTTACCTTTCATTTTGCTTTTGCTCTGATTTGTCTTTTTGATTTTTTAGACGGAAAATTTGCCAGAAAATGGAATGCAATCACCGAAGACGGCAAATCCCTTGACCCGGCGGCGGACAAATGGGCCACGTTCTGTCTTGCCGTTACTGCCTTTATGTTTGGGGAACTCAGATGGTGGGTCCTGTTTATTGTTTTTGCACGAGAAATCATCAGCATGCTCCAGCGCATGAGATTGCGGCGAAAGGGGGAGGATGCCAGCGCCAAGTGGCTTGGAAAGTTAAAAACCGGGGTTCAGTTTACAGCCCTTTATATTATTATAATCCGATCCGGGGTGCTGCCGGATACCGTTTTTTATGAGATGATTGCAAAAATACTCCCTGACGGTTTTGTGCTATGGGGGATGATACTGCTTTGTTTTGCAACGATTATTTCCGTGTTCCCCTATTTTAAATCATTTTCATACGTAAACGATTATACCCGGTCTCAGGTTAAAGAATCTCCCAGGGCCTGGTATATTGTCATGATTCCGAATCTGTTTACCGTTGGCAATTATTTGTGCGGCGTGACGGCGGTATTTTTTGCAATGCCGGAAGTCGAAGTGGCGTATAGACCGTTTGTGTGCCTGTTCTGGATTCTTGCCGCCGGTTTCTGCGACGCGTTTGACGGTCCTTTGGCACGGAAACTCAATTCTCATTCGGATTTTGGGGCGAGTCTTGATTCATCAACGGATCTTTCGACTTTCGGTCTGGCTACGGCCGTGATTATTTTTTTAAGATTCTCCGAGCTTCGGGGCGGTCTTTCATATCTGGGGATTGTTATTGCGCTTGTTTATTTTGTGTATGTGCATCTGCGTCTGGCCCGGTTTACCGTCCTGTTAAATCAGAATACGGATAAAGGGGAAAAACATGATTTTGTGGGCCTGCCCTCACCGCCCGGAGCCATTGCCGTTCTTATCGCCTTTACTTTTTTTAACAATATATTTGTGTTAAGTATTTTAATTATTATGATATCATTATTAATGTACAGCAAACTTGATTTTATCAGCCATTCAAATTCAATCAATCAACCACTGTACCGATTTTTACTGATTCCTGCCACTTTTGCGGGTTTTTTCATGCTCATTGGGCTTATTTTCCAACAGCCGTTTGTGACCGCGCATTTTGTCCGTGAACTACTGGTCTATTTCCGGATCTGTTCCTGGCTTCTTGCTGTTTCCATGTTTATTTATATACTTGATGCATTTAGAAGAACGTATGTGAAATCCTGACTTTGAGGGATTGTGAGGTACATTTCCCTCTTGACTAATAAAACATGTATCGATTACACTTAACATATGGATAATAAATATATTTGCTGTTTACCAGGCCGGGGTATGCTGTTTGATATGGCCTTTAACCGCTAACTTTTTGACATAAGCGAGACAAACATGACGGAAAAAACATACAGGGTTTTATGTTCAGGCGGAGTGGCTGAAGGGAAAAATATTGATGATGTAAAAGCACGCATGGCCGCTTTATTTAAAACCTCTGTTGCTAAAATCGGAGTGCTGTTTCAGGGGAAAGAAGCGGTTATTAAAAAAGATGTTGACCTTGAAACCGCTAAGAAATATGTCCGGGCGATTTCGTCAACAGGCGCTGTTTGTCGAATTGATCCTCCTGAGATGCCTTCATCAGAAACGCCTGCAGAAGTTGTGGCGGAAGATGTGGTGGCGGAGGTGAGCGAACCTGAAGAAACAGCTCGCGCAGAACCCCGGGTGGTGGAAATTCCTTTGATGCGGAAGGGAGAATTCAAATACGCGCCCCAAGTGATAAAAAAAGTGACCAGTGTTTCAGGGGGGGTAAATTTCAACAAAATGGATCTGCCGGAAATATCCTATGATCAGATTATTTCCTTAACGACATATATTGAGGTTAAAGAAAGCGACGAAAAAACAATGCTTCATTTATATACAACAACAAACAGCCGGCCTTTTGTCTGCGATATAAATAGCATTGTTTACTCGGATTTTCCCATGAAGGTCGGTTCAAACACCACGGTTTCATTTAGAAATTTTCTGTATTTTTTATGCAGACAGAACCCAAATATTATTTTAGAAGAAACCACATTTGATTTTTTGTCCGGCAGCCAGCCCCGGAAACTTGATGAAGTAAAGGCTCTGAAACTCTCCACGGGTTTGGGGCAGCTTATTGAGTCAGGGGATATCTCAGCGCAACTTTGATGGCTTCGTAAACCTGAACAAGCGCTCCCGGTTTAATACCAGCCCTGTTTATGCCATTTATCATTTTATTTTTTCGGTTATCCTTCAGGGTATTCTTCCTGTTAATAAAGTCAGATTCAGTCCTCCGTGAAAAAGATCATGGGTTGCCACTTTAAACGGTACTTTTTTAACCAGATGTTTGCCCGGTGAGATCAGAGCAACTTTCCAGCCTTTGAAATCTTTTTTTAATTTCTTACATATTTCAATAAACATTTTTTCGCTGTAATTTTTTGTTTCCAGCCGCCGGCCATAGGGTGGATTGATGGTTAAAAGCCCCCTGTGTGCCGGTTTTGCGAGTTCTTTTATTTCTAACGGCAAAAGATCAAAAAAATCTTTTACACACACTGATATGGTTTCCGATAAATCATTTTGGCGGATGACGGTTTCCAACGCATGACAATTTTGCTGATTTTTATCGGACGCAAAAATAACAGGTTTGCTTAATCGGGTGATTCGTGCTTTTGCTTCACGCCGGATATGTTTCCAGCGGGATGGTTTAAAGCAGGGCCACCCCATAAACGCAAAATCTCGATACCATCCAGCCGGGATGTGGTTGGCGATCATGGCCCCTTCCAAAGAAAATGTTCCGGTGCCGCACATGGGATCTATCAGGGGCTCACCGATATGATAACCCGCGAGTGCGAAAATGATAGCTGCGGTGGTTTCGCGGATGGGCGCTTTCCCTCCCTGAACTTTTAACCCGCGTTTGTAAAGCATGTCACCGCTGCTGTCAATGGATACGGTAAAGCGATCGTTTACGGCCCGAACAAAAAGCTGCTGGGGAAAGCGGATGATATCCTGTTTTTTTTCTAAATCATCATGGATATGTCCCCATCGATCTTTGATGCTCGCTCTGATGCGATCTTCTATGGCCCCTGAATGAAAAAGCCGTGAATGCCGGCTTGTCACGTTGATTTTACAATAAGTGCCGATATGGAGATAAAGCTCCCAGGGTAAACCGGCCAGTTTTTTTTCAAGCTGTCTGAAATTTGTTGCGGAAAAGGTACCAATCCGCATCAATATCCGGTTTGCCATTCTAAGGTGGAGATTGGCAAGAAAACATTCGTGAATTCGGCCGGTAAAGTCGAGACCACCTTTACTCAGCAATACATTTTTCGTTGAAATCCCGACAGATTTTAGTTCTTCAACGCATAGATGTTCCATGCCGGGCAGTGTGGATACATAAAATGATCCGGTTCTTCCCAGCACATGCCGTTTAATGCGTTTTTCGACGTTGATTGCAGTTTTCATAATAATTTTTCATCGTCCCTTTTATGATCCCGTAAAGGGTATCAGCATTGGTAAAGGATGGCTAAATCAAAAATTCTATATACAAGGCGTAGCGTTTTTTAGGCGCGATGGCATACATTTAGTATGTTGAGCGTCTGAAAAATGATACAACGCAGTAGATGGGCTTTTTGACGATTCCATTATGTTATACGTTTGTAAAACAACTGGCAATAGTGATGAAAAAGAGTTATAATTTAAATTCTGCATGAAAATTGATAAGAACCGTCTCGTGCAAAATTCAGGTATAAATATATATTTAAGCAATAGACAAATGGGATTCTCAGATCCCCGGGAGGCGCAAAATGGATACTGTTTTTGCTAATTACACGGTGACCGACATCATCATTGCAGCCGTGGTTATTTTCGTACTGTTATCCCTCTGGTCTGTAATTAAAAAATTTTTAAAAAAAGATAAATCCAGTTCATATGCCCAGCAGGTCGAATGTAATTGCGGGTGGAAGGGCCAGGTCAGCAAGCATGCCGGGAGATGTCCCAAGTGTAATGCTCCCATTGGGGATCAGAGAGCGAAATTTTCATGATCATCAAAAAAATAATTTCAGGGGCACAAACCGGCGCGGACAGGGCTGCCCTTGATTTTGCGATTGACAATGAAATCCCCCATGGCGGGTGGGTCCCAAAGGGCAGAAAGGCGGAGGACGGGTTAATCGCACAACGGTATGGCGTTAAAGAGGCGCCTTCAGCCAATTACGGCAGGCGCACGGAATTAAATGTGATTGACTCTGACGGAACGCTGATTGTCAGCCACGGTAAACTCACCGATGGATCGGCGCTCACACAAAGGCTTGCCCAAAAACACAATAAACCCTGCCTTCATATTGATTTAAATCAAATACCGGAATTTAAGTCCGCCGTTGAAATTATGCACTGGATTAACCGGCAGGGAATTGCGGTGTTAAATGTTGCCGGACCCAGGGCAAGCAAAGATCCGCAAATATATGATTCAATAATGGACATTCTTGAGACAGTTTTTTATCTGATGGTCATTGAAACCAATATGCCTGATTTTATTAACCGACCCTATGAAATGGCTGTTTCGGCAAGCAATCGGAAATATCCGGAAACCGTTGATGACGCGGTTGATCTGTTAATGGAAGAACTGCCGTTAAAGGATAAAACAATACTTGCGTGTATGGCAGAAAATCAGTTGCAGAACCTCCATCCTTCCCTGGGATTGTATATCAGGAAGAATTACGGCTTGCCGGCTGATAATGAGAAATTGCTGGCATCATGCCGGGAATTGGCAGGGGATCAAGAATTGGATGGTGATGCAGCTCCGTTTATTGTTATAAAAAGATTGTGGGAAAAATTAAAAAAAACGCATCGGCTCAGAAGAATAAAATAAAAAATCAACGATTCAGATGAACAGGGGGCGAATATGAACAATCTTGTAGACATGCTCAAGGACCGCTGCCGCCGGGATTTTGCTAAAACCGCATTCCTGGTAAAGCATAACACGGACTGGCATCCCGTAACATGGGGAAAAGTTGATGAAAAAACCGACAAGATCGCTGCCGGACTTTTGTCTTTGGGCATGAAACCGGGTGATGCCGTTTCTATCCTTGGCAATACACGGCTTGAGTGGACGCTTGCGGATCTGGGCATACTAAAGTGCCGCTGTGTAAGCATTGGTATTTATCAGACCCTTTCAGGTGAGCAATCTGTTTATATTTTAAAAGATTCCAATACAAAAATTTTGTTTGTTGAAAATATGGCCCAAATGGACAAAATAATTCCCCACCTGGAAGACCTGCCCAACCTCCGGCAATTTATTGTGTGGGATGGAGCTGCGGAAGGCCCGAATGTTATCAGCATGCAGGAACTCCTGCGTAAAGGCGAAGATGCTCTCAAGAGGATTCCGGCACTTGTCAATGAGTCTGTAAAGCAGATTCAGCCGCCTGATGTGGCCATTATTATCTACACGTCCGGCACCACAGGACCCCCCAAAGGCGCTTGCCTGACCCATAAAAATCTGCTGGCAGAACTAAAAACCCTGGATCTGATAAAAACGAGTGATGTTGGCGATATTATGATGTTTTTTCTACCCCTTTCGCATGTCGGAGAACGAATCGGCCAATATATGCGAATCAGACGCGGCATTACCGGCGCATATGTCAAGGACATCACGAAAGTATTAGATGATATCAGGGAAATCCGGCCCACATTTTTTGGCAGTGTGCCGAGGATATTTGAAAAAGCCTATGCTAAAATTCGTTCGGAGGTGGATGCATCGCCGCCGATGAAACAAAAGATTTTTTTGTGGGCGGAATCCGTGGGGCGTGAGATGAGTCGTAAAATCCAGGCCGGGCAAAATCAGCCTCTGGCGCTTAAGTTTAAATATGCGTTAGCGGACCGATTGGTTTTAAGCAAGATCCGGGATGTGTTCGGCGGCCGGGTACGCTATTTTTTGTCCGCCGCTGCCCCCATTGCCGTTGAGATTCTTGAATTCTTTCACGCCTGCGGCATGGTAATTTTAGAAGGATACGGGCAGACCGAAGTTTCCTGTTTTTGCACCCTGTGTATGCCCGATGCATACCGTTTCGGGTCTGTGGGGAAAGCACTTCCCGGCGTGGAATTAAAAATCGCAGATGACGGGGAAATAATGGTAAAAGGTGATATTGTATTCAACGGTTACCATAACCAGCCGGAGCTTAATCGCAAGACCCTCACCGATGACGGATGGATATATACGGGCGATCTGGGTAAAATAGACGCAGATGGTTTTTTGTGGGTCACGGGCCGTAAAAAGGATATTATTATCACATCAGGCGGGAAAAATGTAACTCCATCCAATATTGAAAATTTGCTCGCAAATCATCCCCTGATTGAACATGCCATGGTGCATGGTGACCGGAGAAAATATCTCACGGCCCTGATTTCCCTTTCGCCGGATAATCTGCCGGCCTGGGCCGAATCAAAAGGGATTTCAGATTTAAGCCATGAGGCGATTACCCGGCTTGATGAGGTAACGCAGGAAATTCAACGGGCTGTGAATGAAGTCAACAGTCATCTGGCCAATTTTGAGACCATCAAAAAGTTTGTGATTATCCCTCGCCCCCTGGAGGTTGAGACCGGTGAGCTGACGCCTACCATGAAAGTTCGCAGAAAAGTGGTTGAACAAAAATACATGGACCGGCTGGACGCTTTGTATGAGGAGGCGTAAGAGAAATTGTTTGCAAATTTAGGGGTGTATGCGGTATGAATTTAATTCTTATGGTGTAAATGTGAATAGCAAATGAACTAAAAAGCATGTCAGCAGACCGAAAAATTTCAAAAAACACAACATCCGTTCTGGTCTACGGCCGTCCACCCTTGGTCTTTGCCGGAATGCTGTGCGCCATTGCAGTGATGCTGACCCGAAATCCGACCGTATATCTGGCCGGCGTACTTTTTCTCTTTACATCCATGATTTTTGATCTTGTTGACGGATGGTTTGCCGCCCGGTTCAGCCCCAATGCCGCCCTTGCCGAACTGGCCGACCGAATTATGGACAGGATCGTGTATTCAATTGTTTTTCCGCTTGTTGCCGTGGGCATGATGTGGCGGCTTTTGTACACGGTTCCCGAACACGGCAGGGTCGAACTTTTGCATGCGATTTTTGTTCTGTTTGTGTGTGTGATCGTGCTGATACGAAATAATTTTGCCCACTTTATGCGTGGATTTGCCATGCGCTATGGTCATGAGCCGGAGTTGCGTGAGCTTACCCGTCTTAGAACCATTGTTGCCGCGCCCCTTGGCCTTTTGTTGTATGTCCATGCGTTTTATGTCCCGGCAAAGGGTGCGATTTCCATGCTGTATGACATTATATCAGGCTTGGGAAATTTGCCCCTGCGCAATCTGTTTATTATCGAAATTATATTCTTGATCATCAATCTCGGCTCTATTGCCGGATACTGCCGGAAATACGGCACCTATTGCCTGGATGAACTCTGCCTGGGCGATATTGTGCTGCGGCGCCGGATTCTTTCTGTTTTCCCCAATGCATTAACCATAATGAATGCCATGATGGGGCTGCTGGCGGTGTTTTTTGCCTATCAGGGGAAAATGCACGAGTCATATTTAATTTTAATCGGATCGGCGGTGTTTGACAAGCTGGACGGTGCCATGGCGCGCAAGCTCGGGCTGACGGAACCCATCACCGGTATAGTTGAGCATGGGCACATTACCGTTGGCGGGCTTTTAGATGATATCGCAGACGGCGTGAGCTTTTGCATTGCGCCGGCCTGGATTTTTTTTATCTGCCTGTCGCGACATCCGAATCCTGATATTCAGGCACTGCCTGTGGGCATCGTGGCAGTCGCTTATGCCCTGGCCGGGTTTGCCCGTCTTGTTTATTTTACCCTGGATCGAAATTCGATTCCGGGATTTTTCAAGGGCCTGCCCACACCGGCGGCGGCATTGTTTGTCGCAGCTCCATTGATAATTGTTTGTCAGTCTGAAAATTTACTGGCTGAATGGAGCGCGATGGTGGCTTTTTTCAGTTTCGGATTGATGATATTTACAGCATTTTTAATGAATTTTTATCCCATAAGATATCTTCATATGGGCCGTTTCATGGACCGCAACCCATGGTTTATGCGTACCAATCTGGTATTGATACTCGTCTCTTTATTTACGCCCTGGTTTGGGTACCTGGTGTTTTCTCTGATGTTGCTGTATGTGCTTTCTCCTCTGATCACCTGGCGGGTTGATCCGGAAATCGCAGCCTCGGAAATTCGGCTGTCAGGCAAAAGGTTGAAAAAATATGAATGAAAAAGACAAAAACGCAAAACGCTACGTGTTCTGCGATTTTGACGGGACCATCACGTCCAGGGAGTCTCTGGAAGGTGTGTT
>JAOZOL010000067.1 GCA_029933295.1 Desulfobacterales bacterium
ATATTTAATATTAAACGTGCATTTTCAGGTAACCGTAAATCGTGAACCGTGAACCATCAACCCTATAAGCATGCATCAACAACATGCCGGTTTTGCTTATTATATCAAGAGATAGCATCAATTCAGAAAGTTGAGAAGATAATTTATGCAATTTGATCATACAATATTAAACAACAACGGCAAGATAAACTCAGTTTTTGAAATCTTACGACAGTCACAGGAACAAATCGAATGCATCGGTATCAATGGCTCAGAAAGGGCGTTCATCGTTTCCCGGTTATGCCGGGAGATTTCCGGCCCTGTTTTTATTGTTATGCCGGATATCAAGTCATGTGAAACATTTTTAGAAGACCTTCGTTTTTTTGCGGGCAGAGACGCACCTGAAGGAATTTTATTCCCGGCCTATAATATTTTACCGTTTAAGCGTATTTCTTATAATAACGAGACCGCTGCACAGCGAATCCGAATTCTTTATCAATTAGCAGCCGGTTACGACGCCCCGAAAATTATTGTAACACCGGTTGAAGCATTGCTTCAGCTTTTGATCCCCAAAAATGCTCTGAGCGATTATGCTGAATTACTGATGACCGGTGAGGAGATTGATAGAGACCGGTTAATCCACAGGCTTCATTCCGGCGGTTATTCCCATGTGACTCTTGTTGAAGAATATGGTGAATATTCGGTCCGGGGCGGCATCATAGATATATATTCTCCATTATATCAAGACCCCCTGCGTATTGAATTGTTTGGTGATATTGTTGATTCGATTCGATTTTTTTCCCCTCAGACCCAGAGAAAAGTTGAAAGCATCAGTGAAGCGGTCATCCTTCCTGCCCGGGAAGCAATTTTTGAAAAATCACAATTAATGCAGACGATGCAACGCGTTCGGGAACTGGCCTGCGAATCGGTGATAACAGAAAAAAATGCAAAAGAATTTATTGAACGGCTTCGTCATGAAGGCGTTTTCCCGGGCATTGAAAGTCTGTTGCCGCTTATTTATCCGAAACCAGACACGCTGTTTGACTATGTTTTTGAAAATACCCTGTGGATACAGTTTGATCCTGGTGAACTTGAAAAAGCAGCTATATATAATGAAGGGCGGGCTGCAAAAAATTATATCAATGCAACCCATGACCAACGATTATGTGTGGACCCTGAGAAAATATATCTGAAATGGGTGATGGTAAAAGAAATATTGCGTAAAAAAAGCCGCCTGGCATTTCGTATGCTTTCCTCTGTTCGCGATAAAAATAAAGACAGCACCCCCCCGTTAGCCATTAAATTTTCCGTAAAAGACAACAATGACATCAGCGCTGATTTGACGCGAGAAAAAAAAGATGAGCATATTCTTAAGCCCCTTGCCGAATGGGTTAAAGAAAATCAGACAATTGGTCTTTTAACGCTTCTTGCCTGCAATACGGCATTGCAGGCAAACAGGCTTCAGACACTTCTTAAACCCTATGGCATTGACGCACGGATCGCAGACGACCATGTTCAACATATCAATAAGCATAGGCAAGGTATATTTATTTGCACGGGCGCTCTTTCCGCCGGTTTTGTCTGGCTTGATGAGTCCCTTGCAATCATTACGGAAAAAGAGATTTTCGGGTCCCGGTTAAGACGCCGCAGATCGAAAAAAACGCAAAGAGATATTAAAACGGAGTTTTTTGACTTTGGTGAGTTAAATTCCGGTGATCTTGTTGTTCATATCGAACACGGAGTCGGTGTATACAAAGGCCTGGAGAAGTTAAAGATAGAGGGGGTAATTAATGATTTTCTTTTAATTGTTTATAAAGACGGGGATAAATTATACCTGCCGGTTGACCGTCTGGACATGGTCCAGAAATATATGGGGGTGGATGGAATAACGCCGGTTGTCGATAAAATGGGCGGCAAATCCTGGCAACGGGTTCGGGAAAGGGCAAAAAAATCCGTTGAAAAAATCGCCGGTGAATTACTGGCGCTGTATGCGTCAAGAAAAGTGATCAAAGGCCATGCTTTCGGGGTGTCTGATAATTATTTCCGGGATTTTGAGGCCGGGTTCCCTTTTGAAGAAACCCCGGATCAGATTAAGGCCATAGATGATGTGATTTGTGATATGGAAGATTCATCTCCCATGGATCGACTCATATGCGGGGATGTGGGTTATGGAAAAACTGAAATAGCGCTCCGGGCCGCTTTTAAGGCGGTTATGGATACTAAACAGGTGGCTGTATTAGTCCCCACAACTCTTCTTGCCGAGCAGCATTTTCAGACATTTTCCCAGCGGTTTGAACGATACCCGGTGAACATCGACCGTTTAAGCCGGTTTCGGTCCAGGAGCCGGCAGCGTGAAATCGTAAGCAAGCTTAAGGATGGAAAAATAGATATTATCATCGGTACCCAACGGCTGCTTCAAAAGGACATAAATTTTAAAGATCTCGGTCTGGCGGTTATTGACGAGGAACAGCGGTTTGGCGTAAAACATAAGGAAAAGTTGAAAAAGATGAGAAAGAACGTTGACGTATTATCCATGACGGCAACGCCGATTCCCCGTACTCTTCATATGTCCCTGCTGGGCGTCAGAGATATCAGTGTGATCCAGACACCGCCGGAACTGAGACGCGCAATAATCTCCTATATATCAGAATTTGATCCCATCGTTATCACGGAAGCCATCAAAAAAGAACTGGCCCGAAAGGGACAAATATTTTTTGTTCATAATAACATTAATACCATCTGGAATATTGCAAAATATTTAAAAGATCTGGTCCCTGAAGTTCGTCTGGCGGTGGCCCATGGCCGATTAAGTGAAGATGAACTTGAAAAAGCAATGGTTCAGTTTTTAAATAATGAGATTGATATGCTGGTCTGCACAACCATTGTTGAATCCGGTCTTGATATTCCAAATGCCAACACGATCATCATCAACCGGGCGGATCGGTTCGGTCTGGCGCAGATTTATCAGCTCCGGGGACGGGTGGGGCGGTCAGATGAACAGGCATATGCTTATCTGTTTATTTCAAAAGAAGCTGCTTTGACCCGTGATGCGGAAAAACGGCTGAAAGTATTGATGGAACACAGCGGTCTCGGTGCCGGGTTCCAGATCGCCATGAATGATTTGAAAATCAGAGGCGGGGGCGCGGCACTGGGGGTGTCGCAATCGGGACATATTGCCGCCGTGGGTTATGATATGTTTTTAAAACTGATGGAAGATTCAGTTTCCAGGTTAAAAGGCGAACCGGTTGTTGAAGCCCTTGATCCGGAAATTAATGTGCCCATGTCGGTTTTTATCCCGGAATCATATATTTTCGATGCAGATCAGAGGCTTCTGGCATATCGGCGATTGGCTAAAATGAAGGGGTTGAAGGAAATTTCTGATTTTAAGGAAGAATTGATCGACCGGTATGGCGCTTTGCCGGTCGAAGCAGGGAATCTTCTTTTAAAGATAATGCTGAAAATTTTATCAATTAAAGCCGGTGTTAAAAAGCTTGATTTAAGGCAAGGGCTTCTTTTTCTGTCTTTTTCCGAGATTCACCAGAAACACCCGTTTGGAATGCTTAAACTGGTAGATGAAAATCCGGAGCAATTTCTTTTTACTCCTGATAATGGACTTAAGATAAAACTTGTTCAAAATGGACTGGGACAAACCATTGCACAAGCCAAAAACATCTTGATGGAGATTGCCGGATATGTTAATCATTCAACTTTCTGACTTGATGCCATCTCTTGATATACTAAGCAAAACTGGCATGTTGTTGAGGCATGCTTATCGGGTTGCCGGTTTACGGTTACCTGAAAATGCACGTTTAATATTAGATATATTTTTTGTAATATCGGCATGATAGATTAGTCTTTTTTTCTCGGTTCACCGCCACCGGCAACTGTAAACCGTAAGCCCGCTATGGGCACAGGTAAAAATACTGATATTGCAATAACATAGGACAACACAGAAAGTTGAATTATAATATTAATTCGTTATGGATACTTGGAAGGCGCACAAATATGATAAATATGATGGATAAAATTTTTTTGTTACGCCGTCTTCTGACAGCTTCTATGATTCTTGTTGCTGCTCTGACATTAAGAGTCGATGCGGCAGAGATTGTCGATCGTATTGTCGCTGTCGTCAATGATGATATCATTCGGCTTGTTGAATTGAATAAAATCGTCGCCCCCGTTGAACGACAGATCCGGGATATGAATTTGCCGCCGGATAAAGAAAAGAAAACCATATATGATAAACGAATGGAAATATTAAATAACCTGATTGATGAAAAGCTGGCAGATCAGGAAATAATGCGTTTCCATATTACGGTCGGCGAAGGTGAAATCGATGATGCCATCGAGCGGATAAAAGCCATGAATTATTACACCGATGAAGATATCCGCAAGGCGTTATTGAAAAACGGCCTTAGTATGGATGATTATCGAAGTGATATAAAAGAGCAATTGCTTAGAAACAAACTGGTTAATTTAAAAATAAAATCAAATATCATTATTACCCGGTCGGATATCCAGCACTATTATGATCAGCATCTTGATAAGTATGGTCCAAAAAGAAAATATATGCTTCGCAATATTATTATGATGTGGCCGGCTATGATGGATGATGAGTCCAGAAAATCGGTTTATGCCCGGATGGAAACAGTTTATGATCAATTAGCAAACGGGGCGGTGTTTGAAGAAACGGCAAAAGAATATTCGGAGGCCAGCAATGCGGATGATGGCGGTGAACTGGGTCTTTTCATGATGGATGAATTGGCTGAAAATATTCAAATCGCATTAAAAACAATGAAACCCGGTGAATTTTCGCCAATTATAGAAACCGACCAGGGATATCAGATTTTCTTTATTGATAAAATAGTTGATACCCCGGGGAAAGCATTGAGCGAGGTTGAAGATGAAATTCAACACACCCTTTATGAAGAATTCGTAAATGAAAAATTCCAGTCTTGGATTGAAGAGCTTCGGAAGGATGCGCATATACAAATTATCCGGTAAAGTGACTTAGCCATCTTGAACTAATGCCGATAATTATTATGGGATCATAAATTTAATTGATGGATAAATTATACAATGAACCCGGATTCCAGTTCAACGTCATTCGGGCGTTATTTGAAAGCCATACGAATACAGCAGAAAATCCCCATCGAAGCGGTTGCGGATGAGATCCGTATCAGTTTGCGGCAACTGTCACTCATTGAAGTTGAAGATCATGCCCGACTGCCGGATGAGGTTTATGTTAAGGGGATTCTCAGGGCATATGCAAAATGTATTGGTGTGGATGCCGATGATATTATTGATCGATACTTAATCAATCGGGCCTTTTTTTATAAAAGCCAAAAAGCTGAAGCGGATTTGTTGAATTCCGGTAAAAAAGCGTTGTTCCGCCTGGCAATATCCCTGGGCCTTTTATCAATCATCATTGTATTATCGATATACATGATATATGGTTACCGGACGAATCAAGCCGGTGAACTTGATTCCCATAAATCAGAAGGCGTAGATAATATACAATCTGTGCGTGAAAAACAATATGCGCCAGTTTCATCTGCCGAGCGCAGGGATGAAAAACTGTTTTTGGAAATAGATGCGGTTGAAGACACATGGATCAAGGTGGTGATTGACGGACTGGAAGCATCGGAATATTCAATGCACCCAAGGGATCATATCGAACTGGAAGCATCGTCACGGTTTAATATGCTGGTGGGCAATGCCGGCGGGGTAAAAATGCGTTTAAACGGAAAGCCGGTGGATATTTTTGGGAAAAGCGGTGAGGTCGTGAATATCGAATTGCCGCAGACATATAGATAAAGTGAAAGTAATCAATGTTAGTTGAACGAAACAGGATTTTAACTGAGACCATCAAGCGACTGTTGCGTCGTGGGGCGGATACCCGGCTTACGAAGATCACCAGCAAAGTTCATGCTGCGGATCTATCGACTGTATTTCAATCTCTGTCCGCATCAAATCAGAGAAAACTTTTTCAGCTGATTGAAGACCCGGAAAAAAAAGGGTTTGTAATCAGTGAACTTGATGAGGATATAATTCATGAGATAATCGAAACCCTGCCCCTTGAAAATCTTGTCGAGATTGTTGAAGAAATGCCTTCCGATGATGGCGTTGCGCTCATCAGAATGTTGCCCGAAGATAAGGCGGATACTGTCTTGGGGATGATGAAAAAAGATGAGGCGGAAGATGTTGAAGGACTGCTCCGGTATGAAGATGATACCGCAGGGTCCATCATGATCCCTGATTTTATCGCCCTTAAAGAAGATATGACAGCCCAGGAAGTGATCGTATCACTCCAGACCAAAGAACATCTTGAAGTTGAAATGCCGTTTTATATTTATGTGGTGGATGATCATGAGCACCTGGTTGGTGTCAGTTCTTTACGCCAGCTTGTTGTCGTACCACCGCTAAAGGCGTTGAAAGATTTTATGGCGACTGACGTGATTTCCGTAACCACCGACATGGATCAGGAAGAGGTTGCCAGGATTGTCGCACAGTATAATTTTCTTGCAGTTCCGGTTGTCGATGAAAACAAACGAATGGTCGGTCTTGTTACGGTGGATGATGTCATTGATGTTTTAAGGGAGGAAGCAACCGAAGATATTCTGAAAATGGCGGGTGTGGGTGAGGAGTTTATTGAAACCAAATCCATTGTGCGCAGTACCCGTATCAGGTTGCCGTGGCTGTTTGCAAGCTGTATCGGCGGGCTTATAGCCTCCGTCATTATCGGTCACTTTCAGGCCAGCTTAAGCAAGATGGCCTACCTGGCAGCCTTTATTCCCGTTATTATGGGTATGGGCGGCAATATCGGGATACAATCTTCTACAATTGTGGTGCGGGGGCTTGCCACCGGACGACTGCATATCAGGGATATCTGGTTATCGATGTCTAAGGAGATAGCCATCGGATTTATTCTTGGCATTTTTTACGGACTGCTGGTGGGCATTGTGGCACAATTGCGTTATGATCGTGAAATGCTCGCACTGTCTGTCGGACTTGCGGTTGCCTGTTCCATGACCCTGGCGGCGCTTTCCGGGTCCTTTATGCCGATGCTTTTTGCCCGTATTAATATTGATCCGGCCGTTGCCACCGGACCGTTTGTAACAACTGCAATTGATATCCTCAGTGTGACCTTTTATTTTGTAATTGCCACTTCGCTGCTAGGCATATAAATTTATGTCGGTTTTTTCCACTCCTGCAATCCTGCTTCGCCGGACATCTTATGGTGACTATGATCTGATTATTACATTTTTAACATTAGAAAAAGGCAAGCTCACCGTTATCGCAAAGAATGCGAAGAAAAGCCGTAAGAGGTTTTCCGGGGTGCTGGAACTTTTTTCATTATTACATCTGGTGTGCAGAGCGTCACGCGGACGCGGCATGCCGGTTTTGCAGGAAGCGACGATTGAAGATCCGTTTTCTGATATCCGTGGAAATATCATGAAAACAGCATATGCAAGCTACTGGGCGGAATTAATCACGTTCTGGCTTGAAGAGGAGAAAACACAGGCCCGTATTTATCATTTGCTCCGGTATTGTCTTGCTGCCCTTGATGAAGGCGTTATTGATGCCGGGGTTTTAAGTGTTATTTTTCAAATCCGGTTTTTAACCATTGCCGGCTTATCTCCGGATTTTTCGCAATGCAGTAAATGCCGGGTGGATACAGATTTGATTGCCGGGAGCCGATTGGCTTTTGAACTTGCAAAGGGCGGTATACTGTGTCAAAGATGTGCATCAAAAAGTGCTTCACGGTTGAATATTTCAAAGGGTATGGTTAAACAATTATTATGGATTCAGAACAATGATTTAAAAACCGTCAGGCGATTAAAGTTCAACCGGCCAGACCTAAAGGATGGGCTTGTATTGCTTGAAGCGTTTGTGATGTATCATCTTGGCAGAGAACCCAAAAGCCTTAAGTTCTTAAATAGCATCCGATGACAGGGGTTCTATATGAATAATCAGCTATATGACATATTAACATCCGAAACCATCGGGGCGTCAGCGCCCTGCCGGATTGATATGGGCGGCACGCTGGATATCAGCAGTCTTTATTATCCCCTGGCATATCTGAATCCCTGCACGTTTAATATTGCCATCGGGTTGCGAACCAGGGTCAGAATATCCCCATTTCAGGAAGGGTTTGTTAAAGTTTCGTCAAAAGGATTTGAAAGCGCTGAATTTCCCATTGATAAAGTTTTCTTTGATCATCCCATGGGTCTTATGTTTGCAATTGCCGCTCATTTTAACATCCACGGGATTCATATTCAGATTGAATCATCTTCTCCGCCGCGAAGTGCCCTGGGCGGTTCTTCTGCAGCAGCAGTTGCGCTGATTGCCGCCTTTAACGAATTGTTGAAAAAATTAAAAAGACCCGGCATACCTTTTGACGGGATATCCCTTCTGGCCCATGCCATAGAAGAAAGCGTGGCCGGTGTGCCGTGCGGGCTTCAGGATCAGCTTGCCGCCGTTTACGGGGGGATAAACGCGTGGCACTGGAAGGGAAGGGGAGCACCGCAATTATTCATTAAGCAATCTGTGGTAAATGCAGAAAAATATCCGGATTTATCGGGGCATTTGTTACTTGCATATTGCGGAATCCCCCATGAGTCAAAAAATATTAACAGCATATGGATAAAACAGTTTCTTGCCGGGCAATCCCGGCCGCATTGGGTTGAAATAGTAAAAACGACCAATGCGTTTGTTGATGCGTTTTCATCAGGGAATATTCATGGGGCAGTAAAGCTGTTAAATCGTGAAACCGGGATTCGCGTTGAAATGACACCGGATGTTTTGGATGAAACCGGGAAAAAGCTGGTTTGCGCGGCTTTGAATCAGGATTGCGGGGCCCGGTTTACCGGTGCAGGCGGGGGCGGGTGCATATGGGCACTCGGAGAGTACGAACAAATTATAAATTTGAAAAAAGACTGGAATAAAATTCTTTCAGATAACCCGGCAGCCGGTCTTTTGGATTTTGATATTGACTCAGCAGGTTTAATGAAAGGGTAAACAGATGTATTTTCAGGATGTGATTTTAAAATTACAAAAATTCTGGGCTCAAAAAGGGTGCGTGCTGGTACAGCCCTATGATATGGAAGTCGGTGCCGGAACATTTCATCCGGCAACGTTGTTGAAATCGCTTGGACCGGAACCGTGGCATGTGGCGTATGTCCAGCCTTCCCGCAGACCCACCGACGGCCGGTACGGAGAAAACCCGAACCGGTTGCAGCATTATTATCAGTTCCAGGTAATTCTCAAACCATCCCCAACGGATATTCAACAATTATATTTAAACAGCTTAAAGGTTCTGGGAGTTGATCCCCTGGAGCATGATATCCGGTTTGTTGAAGATGACTGGGAATCACCCACGCTCGGCGCAGCAGGTCTCGGCTGGGAAGTGTGGCTTGACGGGATGGAGATCACCCAGTTTACGTATTTTCAGATGGCCGGCAGCATTGAAGTTCATCCTGTATCTGTTGAAGTTACCTATGGCCTTGAACGGATCTGCATGTACCTCCAGGGTGTTGATAATGTATTTGACATTCAGTGGAACGATAAAATCACTTACAGAGATGTCCATCACCAGCAGGAAGTCGAACAGTCGACATATAATTTTGAAGTGGCTGACGTTTCCATGCTTTTTAGTTTTTTTAATATGTTTGAAGGTGAATCCAAAAAGTGTATCAGTGCCGATCTGGTCCTTCCGGCGTATGAATATTGTCTCAAGTGTTCCCATGTTTTCAATTTGCTGGATGCGCGTGGCGCTATCAGTGTTACCCAGAGAACCGGTTATATCGGGCGGATCAGAAACCTTGCCAGGGCATGCGCTGAGGGGTATGTATTGCAAAGGGAAACATTGGGTTTTCCGTTGATGCGATAAGGAAATAAAAAAGATCGAATTCTAATCAGGAATTGGATATCCGTAAGCAACTGACCACTGATTTATTTCGGGGGCAAATTAAGGAATATTTATTTTAATATGGCATTGTTAAGTAACAGGCTCACCCAATGGCGGCATGCGATGATTCGGCCTTATATTCAGGGCGATATTCTTGACCTGGGTTGCGGTGATGCGGTTATTTTAAAGGAGTTCATCGGCTCCATCAATTATTATTGCGGCATTGAATGGAGCTTAAAACATATTGAAAATGTGCAGAAACGATTCCCTGAAGCACGAATGGAACGGCGAAATTTGGACAAGGATATCCTGGATTTGGATAGAAAATTTGATGTTGTGCTTATGGTTGCCCTGATTGAGCATATCTGGAACCAGCGGTTTTTATTTGAACAGGTTATGGATTGCCTGAAGCCGGATGGAAAGATTGTAATTACGACGCCTACGCCGTTTGGAAATGATATAGTGCATCGGTTAGGTGCTAAGCTGGGGCTTTTTGCCCAATCCGCAGTGGATGACCATATGGTTATTTATAATAAACTTCGTTTCCGGAATCTGGCCCGGGAATTTGATTTAAAAGTTGAAGTATATAAAACATTTCAGTTTTTCTGTAATCAATTGGTGGTGATGGGAAGAAGGTGAAAGGTGAAAGGTGAAAGGTCAAAGGTGAAAGGTGAAAGGGAAAAAGAAAGGTATTGATGAAGATAATTAATGTTGTGGGTGCGCGGCCGAATTTTATGAAAATAGCGCCAATCGTCGAGGCGATGA